>JAQURL010000032.1:0-26135 GCA_028715625.1 Candidatus Margulisiibacteriota bacterium
GGTCACGGCGCAAATATCGCCATACTGGATATGATGTTGAATGAAACCATAGATGAACTGAAAGCTAAAGGGGTGAAGGCCATTGGTATTCAAACCAATGTTACTCAACCGGATTCAGTAAACACTACTATAGATAAAGTTCTGCAGGAACTGGGCAGCATAGACATAGTGGTTAATAATGCCGGAATAACCAAAGATAATCTGGTTATGCGCATGAAGCAGGAAGAATGGGACGCGGTACTTGCTGTTAATTTAACTGGAGCTTTTAATGTCATAAAGGCCGTTACCAGACAGATGTTCAAACAAAAAAGCGGCAAGATTGTAAATGTCGCATCGGTAGTCGGTCTTATAGGAAATGTTGGCCAGGCCAATTATGCCGCCTCCAAGGCGGGGTTAATAGGTCTTACCAAAACTCTGGCCAGAGAATACGCTGCCAGAAATATTCAGGTTAATGCGGTGGCTCCGGGTTTTATAGACACGGATATGACCGCGAAATTACCGGAAGAAGTAAAAAAATATTTTATAGGCAATATTCCTGCCGGAACATTCGGAAAGCCGGAGGACGTGGCTAACGCAATATCATTTCTGGTTAGCCGGGAAGCGGACTATATCACCGGACAAGTAATAAATGTCGACGGTGGTATGGTTATGTAAAAGTTTTGTCATAATAAGGAGGTGAGAGGAATGAATGAACAGGAAATATATGAAAAAATAAAAGCAGTTGTTGTAGAACAGTTAGGGGTTAGCGAAAGTGAAGTGACTAAAGAAGCTTCTTTCGTAGAAGATTTAGGCGCGGATTCCTTGGATAGCGTTGAGTTGTTGATGGCTCTTGAAGAAGAATTCGGCACAGAAATATCTGATGAGGATTCTGAAAAATTAAAAACTATAGGTGATACCATCACTTATATTAAAGACAAATTAAAAAAATAAATTGTTAATGATTTAAGTTAAACCAGTTAACTATATTATGGGAGGTCTTGAAAATATGTTTTCAGTAATCATTTTTCAAGACCTCCTAAAAGAAAGTAAAGAATGAAATATAATCTGTTGAAGATAAAAAACCTCAAACCTGTAATTCCCATAATACAAGGTGGAATGGCTGTACGAGTGTCCACCGGGCGTTTAGCCGGGGCAGTAGCGGCCTGCAATGCTATCGGTACAATAGGCGGGTCAGGAATGAGCAATGAAGAATTAAAAGAAGAAATCGCCATTGCCCGGAAAATATCCGGAGGTAATGGTTTAATCGCTGTGAATATTATGGTCGCAGCTTCAGAATTTTTGGACCTGGTTAAAGTGTGTATCGATAGTAAAGTTGATTTGATATTTGCCGGAGCCGGTTTTTCTATGGATGTTTTTCGCATGTGCAAAGAAGCTGACATAGCTTTCGCTCCTGTGGTTTCATCTGTGAAAGCCGCAAAACTGGGTTTAAAAATGGGAGCGGATATGATAATTGTAGAAGGCAAGGAAGCCGGCGGTCATCTGGGAACAGATAGACCAATGAAAGAAATTCTCAAAGAAATTCTGGATGAAGTAAAAGGGAAAGTTCCTGTTATCGGTGCCGGCGGTGTTTTGTATGGTAAGGACATTTGTGAAGTTTTAAAAATGGGGGCCAGCGGAGTACAAATGGCAACCAGATTTGTAATGAGCGATGAGTGTAATGTTGATATAAAATTTAAACAGTACTATCTGGACCACACCAAAAAAGATATGAAAGTATTTTTAAGTCCTGTTGGTTATCCGGGCAGAGCAATAATGACCAAATTTTTGGAAAAAGTAGAAGCCGGTAAAATCGGCCAATTTCCCTGCAAATATATTTGTCTGAAATCCTGTAACAGGAGGTTTTGTATTATTGAGGCCTTGAAGAAAGCCAAAAATGGTGAAGTGGATGAAGGGATTGTTTTTACCGGAGAGCGTTTTGATGAAATTCATGATATTTTACCTGTAAAAACCATAATCGATAATTTAGTTAAAGAAATGGACGAATGTTAGGGAGGTTTATGAAATCATGAAGAAAAGAGTTGTAGTAACAGGATTAGGAATGCTGAGCCCGGTGGGGAACAGTGTGCAGGAAAGCTGGGACAATCTGATTGCCGGTAAAAGCGGTATTGATAAAATTAAAAATGCTGAGCTACTTAAGGATTTCCCTGTGCTTATCGCCGGAGAAGTAAAAAATTTTGAAGCTGAAAAATTCGGAATAAATCCCAAGGATGCTAAAAGGATGTCCAGGTTTATTCAGTTTGCAGTCTGCGCGGCAAAAGAAGCTGTTAAAGATTCAAGCTTGAATATAGAACAAATATCCGAACAGGTTGGAGTAATAATCGGTTCCGGAATTGGTGGAATAGATATTTTAGAGGAACAGGCCAGAAACCTTATGGAAAAAGGCGTGAGACGAGTTTCTCCTTTTACTGTGCCCATGATGATAACCAATATGGCCGCGGGAATTGTAGCTATTGAATTTAAAGCCAAAGGTCCGAATTCCTGTACTGTTACCGCCTGTGCGTCTGGAACTCATTCTATAGGAGATGCCTTTAATTTAATCCAGGATGGTATGGCAATTGCCATGCTGGCCGGAGGCGCAGAGGCATCTATCACACCGTTAGGTTTAGCGGGTTTTTGTGCTGCACGTACCTTATCCACTCATAATGAAGAGCCGCAGAAGGCCAGCCGGCCATTTGATAAAAACCGTGACGGATTTGTTATGGGCGAAGGATCAGGTATTGTTATGCTTGAAGAATATGAGCACGCCAAAGCCAGAGGAGCGAAGATATACGCCGAGATGGTCGGTTATGGTATGAGCGGAGACGCATACCACATGACTGCTCCGGCTGAAGATGGTAACGGCGCAATAAGAGCCATGAAAATTGCTCTGGAAACAGCCGGTCTTAAACCTGAGGATGTTGATTATATCAACGCTCACGGAACATCAACCGATTTGAATGACAAAATAGAAACAGCCGCTATAAAAACTCTATTCGGTAATCACGCTAAAAAACTGCTGGTCAGCTCAACCAAATCCATGACCGGGCATTTGTTAGGCGCGGCAGGAGCTATTGAAGGGGTAATTATCGCCAAAACTATCGCCACCGGCGATGTGCCGCCAACAATAAATTATGAAACACCCGATGAAGGCATGGACCTGAATTATGTTCCCAATAAAACCGTAAACAAAAAAATTAACGTAGCCATGTCTAATTCTTTTGGTTTTGGCGGTCATAACGCAGTAATTGTAATGAAAAGTGTTTCTTAGTCCGTCCGAAAATATAAAATTTTCAAGTCAATGCGAGCGTGACCTGGCAATATACATAGCCATAAATGTGGATTGCTTTGTCGCCAATACTCCTCGCAATGACAGAATAATTTTCGGACAACCAGAGATATAAGTATGCTGATCGCCGGTATTGATGAGGCTGGGCGCGGTGCGCTGGCTGGTCCGGTTGTAGCTGCAGCTGTTATTTTTACGAAAAGACCGGAAAAGAATCTTTATTCAGATTCCAAAAAACTTACTGCAGTTCAGAGAGAAGAATTATATCCCAGAATTTTACGAGAATCCCTGGCTGTGGGTATAGGTGTAATTGATTTCCATATCATAGACAAAGTTAATATTTTATACGCCACTTTTCTGGCTATGCAAAAAGCTCTTCAAAGGTTAAAGCATTCACCGGACATTATTTTAATTGACGGAAACCAGAAGATTCCCGATATTACGATCAAACAGAAGACGGTGGTTAAAGGTGATGCGCTTGTACCGGTAATTTCCGCGGCATCCATTGTAGCCAAAGTCATCAGGGACAGAATTATGCAAGGTTATGCCAGGATTTATAAGGATTACGCTTTTGAAGTGCATAAGGGTTACGGGACCAGCTTGCATCAGGAGCGTATATTGCAAAACGGCCTGTGTCCTATCCATCGCAGGACCTTCAATAAGCCGAGACAGTTGGTCTTATTTTAATGCATTACAGTAAACAAACCGGAGATAAAGGTGAAGAAATAGCCCTGGATTTCTTGGTTCAGCTGGGATACAAGATATTAAAAACCAAGTTCTACAGCAAATTCGGCGAAATAGATATTATAGCCCAGGACCGAGATACAATTGTATTTATCGAGGTCAAGAATTACAAAGATAAAAGCCTGCTTTCTCCTTATAGTGCAATTACTGCCGTGAAAAAGAAAAAAATTATTAAAACCGCCAAATATTTTTTAACCACATTAAAAGATGCTGATGTTCCCTCTCGATTTGATGTGATAATTTTGGAAAATGATAAATTGCTTGACCATATTCAGGGTGCGTTTTTTGTGTAAGTTAACATACAGGCTAATTTTTGGCAGGTTTCTACTGTTCAAACCAGAATTCAATTGACCGACACAATTTTTTAAGAGTAATATGTAATCAAATTGTTTTTGGGGGATGTTATGAAGTTAAGTGTTAAGCTTATCCTTTCTTTTCTATTAGTTTCAGTCATTACGCTGATGGTGGGATTAATTGGAGTAACCGGCTTAAACGGAACAAAAAATACCCTGAGGAATATAGCATTTTCAAATTTGCCTGCTATTCGTGGATTGCATCATATTGATCTTGCCCAAATGGCTGTGCAGAAAACAGAAAGGTCTCTCCTGATTCCAGAAATAGCCACAAGTGAATCAAACATCAAAAAACAACTGGAAAATATAAAAAAATATTGGGAGGAAGCTCAGGAAGGCTTTAAGCTTTATGAACCTTTACCTCGCAACGACGAGCAAGAAAAAATATGGCAGGAATTCAAACAAAAATGGAAAAATTTTGAGGATATCCATCAAAATTTTCTTAAACTCGTTCAATCAGGTAATAGAGATGATGCCTATAAATTGAATATGGGTGAAGAAAGGAAGGTTTTTAAGGAATGCGAAAAATTATTTGATGATCTTTTCGCCATTAGCATTAACACCTCACAATCTTTTGGCAATGTGGCAGTGAAAAGGGTTGCATTTCTAAATTTATTATCCGTCATTTTTACTTTTTTTGGGTTTATATTGGCTCTGGGTATGGGATATATAACGGCATTAAGTATAACCAGATCGATATCTAAAATTGCTAACGGTATTGCGGATGGTGCGCAATCTTTAAACGTAGCTGCAGGGCAGATAGCAAATGCCAGCCAGTCATTGGCACAGGGAGCATCGGAGCAGGCAGCAACTGTGGAAGAAACGGCGACATCGGTAGATGAACTGGATTCCATGACCCAATCTAACGCTAACCATACTGTTCAGGCTAATGAATTAATGAAAAATGCGTTGGACGTAACGGGCACAGCCAGTTCATCGATGTCAGAGCTGGCTGCGAGTATGAAAAAAATATCAGATGAAAGTCAGAACATTCAGAAAATTATCAAGACCATTGATGATATAGCCTTTCAGACAAATCTTCTGGCATTAAATGCGGCTGTTGAAGCAGCCAGGGCTGGAGAGGCAGGAGCGGGATTTGCTGTAGTCGCGGATGAAGTAAGGAACCTGGCGACCAGGGCAAGTGAATCAGCCAGAGACACAGCTCGACTGATAGATAATTCTGTGTCCGGGATATCTGACAGTAATAAAATTTTGGAAAGTACCTATACAAATTTCAACAAAGTCAGGGAAAGCGTAGAAAAAGTTTCTGATATTATTGCACAGATCTCTATGGCCTCCGAACAGCAAGCTGCTGGTATAAAAAATATAAATATTGCTGTTACTGAATTGAGTAAAGTAACTCAGCAAAACGCTGCTACAGCCGAAGAAACATCTTCTTCATCCGAGGAAATGTCTGCGCAAGCCGAGCAGATGAATTCTTATTCAATGGATATGATGAAATTTCTAAACGGATAAACAAACTTTTTTAGAGTCTGCTGTCCAGATTAAAAATTTGTCCGGAAATATTTCTTGTTGCGCTAAGCCAGTTTATAAAGCTACTGATTTCCTTTAAAGTATTAAAGCGTCTTAAAATATTGGCATTTTTATAGGTATTAACTATCGTCTGGGGCAACGTAATTGTTTGTTTGCTTTTCATAAAGCCGGGCAAAATTACATTTACTTTGATGTTATCTTCCGCCAGTTCTTTAGCCAGACTTTTAGCCAGGCCGATCAGTCCGGCTTTCCCCGCGCTATATGCTGCCTGACCTATATTTCCTTTAAGGGCTGATAGCGAGGAGATAAAAATGATATGCGAATTTTCAGATTTTTTTAAACCTGGAACAAGCTGCCGGCAAATTGTAAAATTGGCAGTCAGGTTTTTTTGAATTATTTCCTGAAAATTTTCTGAACTTTCTTTTAAAAGCAGTTCATTATGAATAATCCCGGCGTTCAGGATAAGCAAATCCAACTTTTGACCGGAAAATTTGACTTTATTCAGAGCTGACAAATCAAGATAAAAAAAGCTCAGGTCAGGATATTTTTCAGCCAGCTTATTCAATGGTTGGGAATTGCTGAAATAAGAAGCAATAACTTTGTTTCCAGTGCGCAGGAAATCTACCGTCAATCGCAAACCCAAACCTGATGAACCTCCGGTGATAAGGATTGTTTTCATTTGAGATCAGTATAACATGTAAATTATTTTTTTTCGCTTAAGACCTCATCTACTATTGGCTTCCATAGATTTTGTAAATATAATGGCAATTCTTTATAGGTAGATATAAAGTTTTTATAGTGGGGTTGCAGATGAATAACCATATCCAGAGGATTTTTGTCAGGATAGAGTTTTAGAATATCGCGGACAACTTGTTTGCGGTATTGGTTCAAAGTAATAAGCAATTCGGAGTTTTTTATATTTAGCGGATGACAGGTAAAAAGCATGTCCCGAAAAAAAACTATTTTTTTAAAATATTGCGGATGGGTATAATTTAAACTCTCTTTAAAAAGGTCAGCAGGGATTGGGAATAAGTCAACATGTAGTCGTCCATGATTAAAAAATTCATCAACTGGGTCCTCATTCCGGTTGGCAATTTTGAACCCGTTGGTGATTTCATGATATAACCTCCGATTAATATTATTCCATTGCCGGTTGAATAGAATAGAGTTTTCTACAAATAGTTCTTTTAAACAAGCTGTTTCTGAAAAAATAGAAATGGGTCCCTGGGTGTTTTTGTAGACAATGAATAAATCAATATCCGGTAGCAGATATTTACCCAAATCGTAATAATAAGATGTTTTTTTTGCGGCTTGTTTTAAAGTATTATACATTCTGTAGCGAAAATCGACATTACCATAGAACAAATGGCCAACACCGAATATTCCTTCTATCCCCAGGAGATTTTCAGACATGATTATGTCGGCTACATTTTTGATTGTTTGATAAAAACCGTTAAAATAAGCCGGATCGTTAAGCCTGTTAAAAAATTGCACTGATTTTTTATATAATTCCGTGAGTCTGGGGTCTAATCCTTTTAACAAACTTTGCATTTTTTCTTCCGGGAAAGGTTTATGATTGGATATTAATTGTATGTCCGATGTCGAAATTATTTTATTGAACATATTTCCACCCTCCTAATAATATATCGTATTAATTGAAATAAAATTGACGATTAAATTGCAAATCAAGTAGAATGAATGCTGTATGCTATTACTGGAAGAAATTATTGCTAAAGCCAGAACTTTAAAAAAAAAGATAGTTTTACCGGAAACGCACGATGAACGGATAATATCGGCTACCCGGAAAATTGTCGATCAGGACATCGCAACTGTCGTTTTGGTCGGGGATAGAATGAAGCTGACAGCTGCATTTAGCTCAGAACAGTTAAAAAAAATCATTATTTATGACCCGCAGCAGGACAAAGAACTTGCCGAACAAATGATACAGTTATACTTGGAAAAACGAGGCAAAAAAGGAGTTACCCCGGAACTGGCCAGAGAAACCGTGCTCACCAAACCTCATTTCTTCGGAGCTTTGCTGGTAGAAAAAAATTTGGCCGATGGCATGGTTTGTGGGGCAGACTGCACTACAGCCGAGACCCTAAGAGCACTGATTCATTGTGTAGGTGTTAAACAAGGCAGCACTCTGATTTCCAGTTTTTTTATAATGATCACCGAACATAAAGAAATGGGCAAGGACGGAGTATTGTTTTTCGCGGATTGCGCTGTAAATCCTCAGCCCGACTCCGCCCAATTAGCCTGCATTGCCACAGATACGGCGGATTCTTATAAAAAAATTATGCATTCTGAGCCGCAGGTGGGCCTACTTTCTTTCTCCACTTATGGAAGTGCGGAGCATCCGTTGGTGGACAAAGTTAAGGAAGCTGTTAGAATGGCAAAAGCGAACAGGCCGGATATCAAGCTGGATGGAGAATTTCAGTTTGACGCAGCCGTTATACCTAAAATAGGTGAGAAAAAAGCTCCCGGAAGCCTAATTGCGGGCAAGGTTAATTGTCTTGTTTTCCCTGATTTGCAGGCAGGAAATATCGGCTATAAAATTGCCGAACGGATCGGTAACGCGATGGCTGTTGGACCCATTATTCAGGGTGCGAAAAAGCCGGTAAACGATTTATCAAGAGGTTGCAGCGTAGATGATATTTTTTATGTTACAGCCATTACTTCATTACAGGTAGGTTAAAATGTTAATATTAGTTTTAAATTGCGGTAGTTCTTCAGTAAAATACGCGCTATATGAATCCGACACCAAAAAAGTCCTGGCCAAGGGTAATGAAGAGCGCATTGGATTGGAAGGTGGTTCGTCCGTCAATCATAAGGAATCCATAAAAAAAATCCTGCATTCTTTAACAGCTGGTGATAAAAAAGTTATAGACAACATCAACGAAATAAAAGCTGTGGGACACAGAGTTGTGCACGGTGGAGATAAATTTAATAAATCTGTACTCATTACCACCGAAGTTTTAAATACGATTAAGCAGGTCGCTTCGCTGGCACCTCTGCATAATCCGCCGAATATTATCGGCATAGAATCGGCTATGGAGGTATTGGAAGGCGTTCCGCAGATAGCGGTTTTTGATACAGCCTTTCATCAGACACTTCCCAAACATGCTTATATATATCCAGTTCCCTATGACTGGTATGAAAATTATGGTGTGCGCAAGTATGGGTTCCATGGTTCCTCACACTTGTATGTGGCCAAACGCGCAGCCAAAATGCTGGATATACCCAATAATAAAGTAAACCTCATTACTTTGCATATCGGTAATGGTGTTAGCTTTGCAGCTATTCGCAACGGTATTTCAATAGATACTTCCATGGGTTTAACCCCGCTGGAAGGGGCGATGATGGGCACACGTTCCGGAGACATAGACCCGGCAATCGTCGGCTATATGGCTGAAAAACTGAACTGTTCTTGTCAGGATATAACTAATATTCTCAATAAAAAAAGCGGGCATTTGGGCATTACCGGTAAGTACACGGACCGCAGGGATATCCTTATGGGAATCCAAAAAGGCGAGGAACGCTCCAAACTCAGCCTGCTCATGGAAACTTACAGAATTAAAAAATATATCGGCGCTTATATGGCCGTTTTGGGACATGTAGATGCGCTGGTGTTTACAGCCGGAGTAGGTGAGAACAACTGGTTTATCCGGGAAGGTTCAACAGAAGGCTTGGGAAATATGGGAATAATTCTCGATAATGATAAAAACGGTATGATCATGGCCTCAGACGGGGAAACCGATCTTTCAGCGCCTGATTCCAAAGTCAAAATACTGATGATCCCTACTAACGAAGAAGCAGTGCTGGTAGAGGATGTGGTTGCCATACTCGAAGGCCGCTACGACGTACACTATAAATTTCATTACAGTTTTGAGTAAGGTTTTAATTTCAGTCTATTGATGAGCTCTTTTAAGTAACAGTATCATTCCCATGGCCCCTATTGTTAAGTTTGGTATCCAGGCAGCTATAAAAGGCGTAAGAATATGAATAAGCCCCAGCCATTCACCAACTGCCATCAGGATATAGTAGACAACAACTACAAGCAGGCTCAAACCGATACCTACCGAGTTGCTGCTGCGCTGGGGATTTAAGCCCAGAGGAGCCCCCAGTAAGGTGAATATAAGACAGGCAAAAGGCAGCGATGTCTTCAAGTAAAGTTCAACCAGCAGCTTGGAGACATCCTCGCCGGTTTTTTGTTTAATAAGTATATGTTTGGATAAATCAAAAAAACCCAGCTGCTGCGAGTAGCTTTGTTCCAGGATAACGTTAATATCTGTAGGGCTTAATTTCAGATTAATATATTCCTTGTCAAAGGTAACTCTGGAAATGGAATCTTCTTCTTTATCAAATAAATACAAAATTCCGTTAAAGAATAACCAGCCCTTGCCAGTATTAAATATGGCCTGGTTGGCAAACACTACACGCTGCAGGTTACCTTTTTCGTATTCGATAACTGTTATGTCCTTCATGGTTTGTTTGTACATTTCTTTGGCATTAATCGTACGTTTCAGGTAGCCGTCTTCATATTGCGGGATGTTGACTGCAGATCTGAATACCGGTTTATATTCGTTTTTAGCTTTGGCAATTAGGTAATTTACATATAACGTCGATTTCGGAACTAAAAGTTCGTTAAAAACCATGGTCAGCATGGAGACCATAAAGCCTACTATCAAAGCAGGGAAAATAATACGAATAAGGCTTATGCCCCCGGCCCTGAATGCGCTTATTTCGCTGTCTGTAGACAGTCGGCCGAAAACCTGCAGAGTAGCCAGCAGGATCGACATTGGAAATGTATAAACCATTACCTGTGGTATGCGGGCAATAAAAAGATTGATTACTGTAATCAGATCCAACCCATAATTATTGGCTTCACTGACGAGATTGGGGATGACACCTACTCCGGCAAATATGGAGGAAAAAGCGATAACGCCAAAGAAAAAAACGTTGGTCAGTTCTTTAATAATATATTTATCCAGTAATTTAAACATCAGATAGAAAAATTCTGGCCGAGGTAAAATTTCTTGGCAATTGGGTCATTGGTAAGTTTTTTGGAATCACCTTCGGTAAGAATTTTGCCGTCATGCAGAATGTAGGCCCGATCAGTAATTTTTAATGTTTCACGGACATTGTGATCGGTAATAATAATTCCCAGACCTCTTTTTTTTAGGTGCAGAATCATATCCTGAATATCTTGTATGGCTAGCGGATCTATACCTGCGAAAGGTTCATCCAGCAGGATAAATTTGGGATTCGTTGCCAGAGAACGCATTATTTCCACTCTGCGTTTTTCACCGCCGGAAAGTACATAGCTTTTTTGTTTGCGTAAATGTTCTATTTTCATTTCATGCAGTAATTCGGTAATTTTTTCGTCATACAATTCTTTGGGGTAAGTTTTCAGAAGTTCCCAGAGAATAAAAACATTTTCTTCCACTGACAATTTGCGAAAAATAGAAGTTTCCTGAGGAAGATAACCAATACCCTCACGTGCTCTAAGGTACATGGCCTGACTTGTAATATCTTTTCCATCCAGAAGCACCTTGCCGGATGTGGGCTTGATCAGCCCGATAATCATATAAAAAGTAGTGGTTTTGCCGGCTCCGTTCGGCCCTAAAAGACCTACTACTTCTCCCTGTTGTACTTTGATAGAGACATTATTTACTACAGCTCGTTTGCCGTATTTTTTTATTAAATTTGTGGTTTCTATTAACATCTGGCTATATTATAGCTTTTGTTTTTGTTTTTGTCTTTTTTCTAAAATTTATAATTCCGTTTCCCTAGCTTTTTGATAATCCACGATATTTTATATATAATTAAAAAATGACAGCCATAAAAAAAATTGTCTCTCCTCTGGTTTATTTATACAAACTATCAACTGATGATTGGCCTGTATTATTTGATAAAATCGGTGTTGATGCTTACGCCTATGAAAAGCTGGCTGCCAAGAATACGATATATTTTTTTTATCTAAAAAATATTCCGGCGGTGGCCGCCAATATTATCAAGCAGGAAGCCCTGTCCAAAGGCGGAGAAGCTGTGGTCAGCCGGGAGACCATGGTAAAACCCGAGTCGCTAACTGATGTTCTGCTGACCCTTAATGGCCGGCAATTACAGGTTTTTTGCTCGGACCTTGCTGATCAGCCTTTTGGGCTCAAAGAACTGGCCGGGCAACTATTAATCATTAAAGAAAACGTGATGTCTCCCCTGAAACCTGTGAAAATCGGGAAAACATCTTTTGATTTTAATAAAAAACCTTTTTTAATGGGGATTTTAAATGTTACACCGGACAGTTTCAGTGACGGTGGCAAGTTTGACACTGTAGGCAAAGCAGTAACTCATGCCGCTGAAATGCTTAAAAACGGAGCGGATATTATTGATATCGGTGGAGAATCGACCCGCCCTGGCAGCAGGGAAATAAGCGCAGAAGAAGAAAGCGCTCGCGTTCTTCCGGTTATCAAAGCAATACTGAAAAAATTTCCCGGCACTCTAATTTCTATCGATACATGGAAGGCGGAAGTAGCTGAAAAAGCCCTGAAAGCCGGAGCAGTAATGGTCAATGATATCAGTGCCGGTACCTTTGACGCCAAAATGTTTCAGACAATTGCGCGCTATAAAGTGCCTGTGGTTTTGATGCATACACCGGGCAAGCCGCGCAGCATGCAAAAAAATATTCGGTATAATGATCTTTTAACTGATATTTATACCTTTTTTCAGGAAAGAATAAAAGTTGCGGTTAATCAGGGAGTAAAAAAAGAACTGATAATAATTGATCCGGGTATAGGATTTGGCAAAAAGCTGGAGCATAATTTAGAATTAATAAAGAGAATAAATATTTTTAGAGGTTTGGGCCGGCCGATTTTGCTGGGTCCATCGCGTAAGCGTTTTATCGGCGACATCACAGGCAGGGATGAAGCAGGACGAATGCCGGGGACAGCGGTGGCAGTTGCCCTTGGAGTTAATAATGGAGCAAATATAGTCAGGGTACATGATGTTAAAGAACTTAAGGATGTTTTATTAGTAACAACAGCGATTATGAAAGGGGGTTCATATGCATAAAGTATTTTTAGGAATAGGAGCGAATCTGGGAGATCGACAATTGACCATAGATAAAACTTTGGAAGAACTGGAAAAAGATGAGCATATTACTATAATTGCTACATCCGGTTTTTTAGAATACATGGCTGAAAAAAGACCGAATGAGCCGAAATTTCTAAATGGTGTGGTAAAAATATTAACCGGATATACTCCTTTGCAGTTGCTGCAGGTGACAGAAGAAATAGAAAGAAAGTTGGGCCGCTTGTATAAAGGCGCTTACCATCCCCGGACAATTGATATAGATATTCTGCTCTTTGATGAAGAAGTAATACTGGAAGATAATCTGATAATACCCCATCCTTTAATGCATGAGCGTATTTTTGTAATGGAACCGTTAAACGAAATAGCGCCCGAAGCGTATCACCCTATACTCAGTAAAAACGCGGCAACCATTTACAGAGCCCTGAAAGAGGGACGGGATATCTAGAATAAGTAAATTTAAGGTTTTGGTTTACAAGCAAAGCCTGTCCGTCGGATAATTTGTTACATGAGTGAAAAATATCTTGTTAAATCTCTTAAAGATACACAAACCATTGCCAGGACTTTTGCCAGCCGCTTAAAGCCGGGAGATGTGATAGCTCTGGAAGGAGAGCTAGGTGCAGGGAAAACAACATTTGTACGGGCCGCTGCGGAATTTTTTAAAGTAAAAGAATATGTAAACAGCCCTACCTTTACTATTGTCAATCAATACAAAGGTAAAAAAACAACTATCAATCATATAGATTATTACAGGATTAATCACCAGGATGAACTTGCCGAAATCGGTATTGAAGAATATTTTTCTCCACAGTCTATTACTTTTATAGAATGGGCAGAGCGTTTTCCTGATAGCCTTCCGGAAAAGTGTTATAATATTCACATCAAGGTTAAAGATAAAACGAGGGAGATTTTAATCAGTCATGCTTAGAGCGGGAATATCCACAGTCAGTCAGCATTTCAGCGTTTGTTTGATGGATGATGAAAAAGTGTTGAGCGAGCTGCAGTTGTACAAAGAAAGCCTGGACGACCTGCTGGATGTGCTGCACAGGTTTTTTATCGAAGCCGGATACACTCTGGATGATGTTGAGGAATGGGTAATAGTTAACGGACCTGGCAGTTATGCCGGTATTCGTATAGGGTTATCAGTAATCAAAACCATGGCTTTCGTAAAAAATAAACCCGTGAAAGTTGTTAATACCATTGAACTTTTGGCTTTTCAGAACAGACATTATAAAGGCCTGATAGTAGCTGTTATGGATTCAAGAAAAGACGAAGTAAATTTCGGGATATACGGAGGACAGCCATTTAATATACTATTAAAACAGGAAACAATCAGGCTTGATGTTTTGCTGGTGAAATTAGGGATAATAGAGGGAGATTATATAATTGTGGGAGATTTAAAATCTGTTCCTGCGGAATTCGAAAAACACTTCTTCAGAACGCTGCCTTCGGCCAGAGAAGCTATACTTCTGTCTTTTCAAAAGCCGGTACTGGATTTAGCTGAAGTTTTGCCTATATACGCTTATCCGGTAAATATCAGTAAAGGAAAAGCATGAACCAGGTAACCAACAAAATTGAATTAAAAAAAGCATTGGGTAAAGATGTGGCCTATATTTACGCCTTATATAATGAAGAGATACACACCACTTGGAGCGAAGATGATTTTCATTTGTTCCGTAAAGAAAACAATAAAGATTTATATAAAATATTACTCAACGAGAATTGTGTGGGCTTCATAATGCTGGTCAGAGTTAAGCCCGAAGCCGATTTGATAAACATTGCCGTTGCCAAGCCATTGCAAAGCATAGGGATAGGAACAATGGCCCTGGAAAAGCTCTATGGCCAGCTCAGGAAAAAAGGTATAAATAAAATCAATCTGGAAGTAAAAAAAGACAGTAAAGCTCATAAGTTTTATTTGAAGAACGGATTTTTGACGACCGGTTGTCGAGAAAAATATTACATAGATCAAACTGACGCTATCCTGATGTTAAAAAATATCTGATAAAGCTTGTTGCAAAATACGTTTTCTTTGTTAATTTCGGCCCGCGCTTTTGGCCGTATTTAACAGGACGAAGTCGCTTATTGCCTCGAAATCATAATTTCGCGACATCACCTATATAATTAAAGAGTTTTTGTTGACAACTCATTTTTGAGGTGATAACCTTTTAGGGATGTTAGCAGTCATGAGCATAGAGTGCTAACAGCAAGGTTCGGCGAAACCGTTACAGGCGCCTGTTTGTGGCAATAAAGAGTAGACTTGTAAAAGGGGATTTTAGGTAACAAATGAACAGAAAAGATATTATTATGCAGGCTCTGATCAAGGATTATATCGATAATGGAGAACCCTTGTCTTCCGCTCTGCTTGTGGATAAGACCAATCTGGACCTGAGCAGCGCAACCATGCGCAACGAGCTGGCCAATCTGGAAAAAGAAGGTTTCGTAAAGCATTTGCATACATCTTCGGGCCGCATACCTACAGATAAGGGTTATCGTTATTATGTAGACCATTTAATGAACAGAGATAATCAGCTTAAGGTGCAGGAAGCTGAATATTTGCAAAATATGCTGGAAGACGTTTCTACCAGTATTGATAAGGTCCTTGCTTATACAGCCCAGATACTTTCGCAGATGACCAAATACCCCATTATTTTGATAGCGGAAAATCAGCATAAAAATATTTTAAAGTTTATTCAACTGGTGCTTCTTAATGTTCACCAGATTTTACTGGTAGTATTGAATAATTACGGTGAAAATTTTCAGGAAATAATTCATTTTGAGAAGCTGGCCATTACCCAGGAGGAACTGAATAAGGTATCGGAAGTTCTGAATAATGTTTGTTCCGATATACCGCTGGACAATCTGGGCCCGGTTTTTATGGAAAATATGGAAAGAGTAAAGGTCAGGTTTACCGCCTATGAAGATATTCTTGTAAAAATTTTTTCTGCTATTAGAAAAAGTTCAGCATTACTCAGTTCGAAACATGTATTTATTGAAAACAGCCATAATCTGCTGGCTTATCCGGAATTTCAGGAAATTGAAACACTCAGGAAAATTAACACCGTACTGGAAGACAAAAACAAAGTTATCAGTCTTTTTCAGGATCAACTGGTGGAGAAAATAAATTCCTGTATCGGTTCAGAGCATAAAGTCGATGAACTTTCTCCTACTTCTCTGGTTTATGGGAATCTGACGGTTGAAAATGAAAACATCGCCAAGGTTGGCGTTTTAGGCCCGGTACGCATGAATTACGATAATATTTTCGGGGTAGTGGACCATACGGTGAAAGTTTTGAAAAGAAAATTTTTACAATTATTCAGGTGAAAAACTTAAGGAGGTGAATGTTTAACTATGTACCACGAACATCATCATAAAGAATATAAACAACAAAATCATAAAGATAATGAGGATGTAGAGAAGGAACTGAAAGATATTGAGCCGGAACAGGAAACTGATGTTGAAGATGTAATAGAAGAAATTATTGAGGGAAAGCAGTTGCCGGCTGACCAGAAAATTGAACCGGAAATTATTCCGGAAAAAGTTGATATAAACGAATTGGCCGGTCAGATTAAACATAAAAAGGAACATCATCATAAAGGAGAAGAACTGTCCAAAAAAGATACTGAAATTAATTTTTTAAAAGACCAGCTCCTCAGGCATAAAGCTGATTTTGATAATTACAGAAAACGCATGGAAAATGATAAACGTGAGTTTTCCAAATACGCTCTGGAAAAATCATTGCTCGATTTCCTGCCGATTGTTGACAGTTTCGACCGTGCTTTACATCCTGAAAACCAGGAAAAAATTGATGCACAGAAAATTTATCAGGGGTTTGAGCTGATTAATAAACAACTCACTGATTTTTTAAACAAACAGGGCGTAACTGAAATAGTTACTAAGGACCAAAAGTTTGATCCTTATTATCATCAGGCTGTATCCCAGGAAAAAAAAGAAGGTGTGGAAAAAGGACAAATTATTAAAGAATATCAAAAAGGTTATTTATTTCACAAAAAAGTTTTGCGACCCTCTATGGTCGTGGTTGCAGAATAATCAAAAGAAAGGATGTGAATTGATATGGGGAAAATTATTGGAATAGATTTAGGTACGACAAACTCTTGTGTGGCGGTAATGGAAGGTGGAAACGCTGTTGTAATAGCCAATGCCGAAGGAGGACGCACAACTCCGTCTGTAGTGGCTTTTACCAAAGACGGTGAAAGATTGGTGGGCCAGGTGGCTAAAAGACAGTCCATAACCAACCCGAAGCATACTGTTTACTCCATAAAACGTTTCATGGGACGTAAACACAACGAAGTAAAAGAAGAAGAAAAGATGGTGCCCTATAAGGTTATAGATGGCAAAAACGGCGACGCCGCTGTGGATATTGAAGGCAAAGCTTATACACCGCCTGAAATTTCAGCCATGATCCTGAAAAAACTGAAAACCGATGCCGAAGCATATCTGGGAGAAAAAGTAACACAGGCGGTTATTACCGTACCTGCTTATTTTAATGACAGCCAAAGACAGGCTACGAAAGATGCCGGAACCATTGCCGGGCTGGAAGTATTGCGTATTATCAACGAACCTACTGCGGCTTCTTTGGCATATGGTTTGGACAAAAAAAAGAAAAATGAAAAAATCGCCGTATACGATTTCGGTGGCGGTACATTTGATATCTCAATTCTGGAATTAGGTGACGGCGTTTTTGAAGTACTTTCCACTAATGGCGATACCCATCTGGGCGGCGACAATGTGGACCAGGAACTTATAGATTGGCTGGTAAAGGAATTCAAGAAGGATAATGGTGTTGATCTATCTAAGGACAATATGGCACTGCAACGTTTAAAAGAAGCAGCTGAAAAGGCAAAAATCGAACTTTCTACAGCTCAGTCCACAGATATTAATTTGCCGTTTATTACAGCAGACCAGACCGGCCCCAAACATTTGAATGTGAGCCTGACCAGGTCAACATTTGAGCAAATGATTGAAAAATATGTCACCAGAAGTATTAATCCGACCAAACAGGCTTTAAAAGACGCCAACGTTACCGTGGATGATATTGATGAGGTTGTGCTTGTTGGCGGTATGACCAGAATGCCACTTATTCAGAAAGCCGTAAAGGAACTTTTCAAAAAAGAACCAAACAAAAGCGTAAACCCTGATGAAGTTGTTGCGCTGGGTGCAGCAATTCAAGGCGGAGTATTGGGCGGTGAAGTGAAAGATATAGTTTTACTGGATGTTACGCCATTGTCGCTTGGCATAGAAACCCTGGGCGGCGTATTTACCAAAATTATCGACAAGAACACCACGATCCCGGTGTCCAAGAGCCAGGTATTCAGTACAGCTGCAGATAGCCAGGATAGTGTGGAAGTTCATGTCTTGCAAGGTGAAAGACCCATGGCTACGGATAACCGTACTCTGGGGAAATTTCATCTGAACGGAATTCCACCTGCGCCCAGAGGAGTACCGCAGATTGAAGTAACCTTTGATATCGACGCCAACGGTATTGTACACGTTAAAGCCAAAGACAAAGGCACAGGCAGAGAACAAAAGATTACCATTACCAACTCTTCAGGTCTTAGCAAGGATGAGATTGAAAAAATGAGAAAAGCTGCAGAAGAACATGAGCAGGAAGACAAGCAGAAGGTAGAGTTGATTGAAGTCAGAAACCAGGGTGACAGTCTGTCTTATCAGGCTGAAAAATTGCTTAAGGATAATGCGGACAAGATTGACGCTACCTTGAAGACAAAGATTGAAGACGCAGTCAAAGAATTACGTGAAGTTTTAAAGAAAGATGAACTCGGGTTAATTAAAACCAAAACTGAAGAACTCCAGAAAATAGTTTATGAGCTGTCCGCAAAAATGTATGAATCGGCTCAAGCACAGGGTCAGCCGGAAGCAGCTCCCGGTGGAAGTGAAGCCAAAACAGAAGAAGGACCTCAGGCGCAGCAGTCTGCAGAAGCTGAAAGTGAAAAAAAAGCTGATGAAAAAGTAGTTGACGCCGAATTTGAAGAAACGGACGACAAGAAGTAATATATTTTATTGCCGGATTACTCCCCGGGTGAGGCGTGACCTTTTCAAAAGGCCTGCTGACTGAGCCCGGGGATGACTTTTTTTAAGGATTGTATTAAGATAAATTATGAGCTCAAAAGATTACTATGCCGTACTTGGTATAAACAAGAATGCCACTGACGCGGAAATTAAAAGCGCTTTTCGCAGCCTGGCCAGAAAATATCATCCGGACGTAAATAAAGACCACACATCTCAGGAAAAATTTAAAGAAATAAACGAAGCTTATCAGGTCTTAAGTGACGCTGACAAGCGCAGGAAATATGACCAGTTTGGAACAGTTGACGGTTTTGATTTCGGAAGTGCCGGTTTTGGCGGTGCCGGATTTAGCGGCTTCGGTGATATTTTTGGTAATCTCGGTGATATTTTTGAAGAATTCGGTTTTGGTGGATTTGGCGATGCTTTCGGTGGCAGGGGGGCTTCTCGTTCGCGTTCTTCGGGACAGACCGCAAGAAAAGGTGAGGATATACGTGTTGACGCCAGCATTACTCTGGAAGAAGTCGCCAACGGTGTGGAAAAAGAAATACACGTAAGACATCTTGATACTTGCGATCATTGCGCGGGAACAGGCTCCAGAAGTAAAAAAAGCGCTCAATCCTGCCAGACCTGCGGTGGACGTGGAGAAGTGCGCCAGACCAGACAATCAATTCTGGGCACCATCAGCCAGGTTACGCCCTGTCCGGCATGTCATGGTGAAGGCAAGGTTGTGACCGATCCTTGTACCAATTGCAGCGGAT
Organism: Candidatus Margulisiibacteriota bacterium; assembly: GCA_028715625.1. Taxonomy (NCBI): domain Bacteria; kingdom Bacillati; phylum Candidatus Margulisiibacteriota; species Candidatus Margulisiibacteriota bacterium. Next base: position 19,743 of record JAQURL010000032.1, read on the forward strand.
CAGGTCGTATGGCCAAAAGTAAAACATTAAAAGTTAAAATTCCGGCTGGTGTTGAAACCGGTTCCAAATTGCGGGTCTCAGGAGAAGGGAATGTGGGCCAACGAGGTGCCCAACATGGGGATTTGTACGTTTATATAGAAGTAAAGAAACATGCTTTGTATGAAAGGGATGGAGACGATATACACAGCAAGCATATTGTTAGTTTTTCTCAGGCTGCTCTTGGAGATGAGATGGATATTCAAACTTTATACGGTACTATTAAACTTAAAGTGCCTGCAGCCACTCAATCGCATACGGTATTTCGCTTAAAGGGCAAAGGCATACAACATTTACAGCATCATGGTCAGGGTGACCATTATGTAACAATTATCGTGGAAACACCCAAAACTTTAAGTAATGATGAAAAGACGATTTATGAATATCTTGCTTATCTGAGAAAAGAAAAAAATTCTTTAGCCAAAGGTAATATTAAGGAAAAGATAAAAAAATTATTCAAATAGCCTTATTCTGGCCTTTTCAAGCTAAAAAATTAAAGTTAAACTCCTTTGTCGAAAAAAATTTATTGACAAACCACCAAAAAAAAGTAAAATTGGCAATTGTTTTTTTAGAAAAAATTTTTTAATATTTTATATAGAGATATTGAAGCAGGTAAAAATTTTAAACCAAAGAGGGTGAGATGAAAGAACTGGGTAAGCATTTGATCGTTGAGCTTTATAATTGTGACAAGAAGCTTATTAACGATTTAAATCACGTTGAAAAAGTTTTGCTGGATGCGGCCATCGTAGCTAAAGCAACTGTCGTTGAGCATAAGTTTCACAAATTTTCCCCCCATGGTATAAGCGGAGTCATTATAATAGCCGAATCGCATTTTGCCATTCATACCTGGCCGGAATTCGGTTACTGCGCTGTGGATGTGTTTACCTGCGGTGATCTTACCGACAATCCGGCAGCTATGGAATTTATAAAAAAAGGTTTAAAAGCCGAATATCATTCAGTAATAGAAATGAAAAGAGGTATTCTCAATTTACCTGATGACCAGATAAAGCACAAACCTTGATGAAAAATTTTCTCTGGTTCACTGAAAATTTTGAAATCGATAAAGGACGTCTTCTTCAGGTAGCTGTCAAAAAAGTTCTGGAACAACGCAAATCCGAATTTCAGCAAATAGAAGTTTTTGAAACAGTGGCCTTTGGGCGCATGCTGGTATTGGACGGGATTATTATGGTCACCCAGCATGATAATTTCGCTTACCATGAAATGCTTGTCCACGTACCAATGAATGTTCATCCTTGCCCGAAAAGAGTTTTGATTGTAGGTGGTGGTGATGGCGGAGCCTTGAAAGAGGTTCTTAAATACGATTCGGTAGAAGAAGTGGTTTTATGCGAGATCGATGCGGAAGTTATTGTTTCCAGCCAGAAATATTTCCCCGAGTTCAGAAAAGCATTTGTAGACAAACGCACTCAAATTGTTATTCAGGACGCAGCTGAATATGTGAAGCAGCAGAAAAATAATTTTGATGTTATCTGTGTGGACTCTTCGGATCCGGTAGGACCTGCTGAGGTTTTGTTCCGAAAAGAGTTTTATTCAGCTATGTATAAAGCCCTGACAGTGGACGGAATAGTTACATCGCAATCTGAATCCATGTATTATCACAGGGACTTCATTTCCAGTCTTTTTAAACAAAATCGTGAAATTTATAAAGTGGTGGATTACTACTATACAATTATACCCACTTATCCCAGCGGTACCATCGGCTTTTCTTTCTGTTCAAAAAAGTACAAACCTCAGGACAATCTGGATGAGAAAAGAATAAAAAAACTCAAAAAAATGCAATATTATAATCAGGATATTCACAAAGCTTCTTTTATGCACCCTGAATTTTTCAGGAAACTCCTGTTTTAGCTTTCAGAGTTCAGTTAATTACCTGGTTATATATATCGTAATATCCCTGAGCTGCTTTTTCCCAGGTGAAATCTTCTTTGGATTTATAGGCATTCCAATAAAGATTGAATAAATCCCAGGCTCCGTTTTTAAATAGGTTTATCATTTTTTCCAGTTTATTTCTGTAGGCGGATAAATAGTTATCATCAGCTTCGGTTTTATCAAATAAAAGACCGTTTATGCCGGGATTTATAGTGTCAACAAGACCACCGGTCTTATGTGCCAGCACAGGCGTACCGCTGGCGAAAGAGTTTACAGCCTGAATACCAAACGGTTCATGTGTGGGTGAAGGAAACAGGAAAAGGTCGCTAGCCTGGAAAATTTTGACTGCGATCGTATCAGAATAATCTACAATGGCAATTTTATCAGGGTATTTTTCCAGTAAACTGTTACGAATAATAACATCGTCCCGATCGTCTGAATTACAGGTCATGACCAATACAATATCATCTGTGAATTTATTATCCAAAAAGAACTGGTCAATAACTTTTAAAGTTTCCAGGTAACCTTTTTGCGGATCCCAGCGATGGATAAAGCTAAGCAGCATCCTTTCCGGATTTGTTAAGCTAAGCTCCTGAAATAATTTGGTTTTCTGATCTTTTTTTATGGCGGAAATATTTTCGCTCGTAACGACCTTATCTTGAGGCAATACAGTCTGTAAATCATACATTTCATCATAACCATTTAAAACCACGTCGAATTGTTTTACAGTTTTCGGTATAGACTTGAAGCGACTTAACTCCTGACTGAAGCCCCTGGAGACAGTAGCAAGTGTGTTAAATTCTTGGAATGCAGTATCCAGAGGGTTTTGACGATTCAAGGGAAGGCTTGAACTTCGTATACCGAAGAAATCAGAATAATCATTAATATCCGGGTTAAAAATATTGTGCAGGGTAAAAATTGTTCTAAAATCCCGATCTTTATAATCTATTAAATGTTGAATTATCGGATAAAATGCCGTATGCCATTCATTAAAATGCAAAATCTGATTTTCGCCGGCTGATACTAATAAATAGGAGGTCATTAACCAGTTAAATAACATAACATCATTAATGAAGCCGTCAGACAGAGCAGTATATCTGCCAAGCCTGCATTGATAATTCGACGATATTAAATCATTACTTACAGATAAATCTGCCAGGAAATTTTTTTTCATAGCGGAATACTTATTAACGTTTGAACTATATTGGTTTCTGACGGGTAAATCAGAGTTGTATTGCATCTGACTGGTTGTACCCAGAAAAGTGTGCCTGACCCCATTGTGTGTCATTAATGACAAGACCTGGGGAATTTCCTTCTTATATTTAGATTCATGCCAATAAAAGTTATTACTGAGCATGCGAAGAACTTTTGAAGTTGCATCCGCTAAAGGTTGCAGATCATAGTTTTTTTGAATATATGGTGTAAGAGGAGCAATTACCTCAACAGTAGTCGGCGTAAATCGTTGCAAGGCGGCAGATATTTGGCCCGCAAAAGCGCCCAAACCACCGGTTTTATCAAGTCCGGACTCAAATGTGATAAGCCTTACATCTAATTTTTTTTCGGCGATAATTTTTCTCATCTTAAATTCTCCTTATTAATATGATTAAAATACGACAATATATCGACGCGATTGTTTGAAATTCCCAACATAATTGATTACTGCGGAGGGAGATATCTTTAAAGGATCTTTTGTGCTTTTTCCCGCAGGTATTTCTGCAGATCGAAAACTTTTAAATAAATTATTTTATCGAGATTATCATAAATAAAATTAATTGTTTTATGCAGCATATCCATATCGATATTTAATTCCCTCAGATTTTTTTCAACGTTGGAAAAACTTGTAAATTTAAACAATTCTCCGTCCCAATACCAGGGAAGCTCAATATCCAACTTATTGTTTGCGTCCAGCACAAAATCACGCAAGCTGAAAAACCAGCTTCTTTCATCTGTAACCGTCTTTTTATCAAGGATAGTTCTTTGAAACAGCTCTTTTAAAATCCCACCATACGAATCGGGCATTATTTCAATATTCTGTAATAATTCTTCTGTAGTGAAATCCAGTTTCATTGCTGCCAGAGTAACATAGCCAAACAAACCACTAAGCGCTGCAGATATATCAGGGCCGGTAGCTCCGATTCTTTTCAGTGTTTTTTGAGTATAAATGTCGGTTTTTTCAGCGCCGGGAACAATGAACCTGTGCTGCATGTACCTTCCAAAGATTGCTGAATATTGGTCCATTATTCCGTTAAAATATTTAGCTGTCAGGAATTTTTTTTGACCCTGGTTCAAATTAAATATATCCGCGGTTTGTTGTATTTTTTTTAAATAATAGGCATAAAGTTCCTTATCTTTTCCCAGGCGCTGGTATTCATCAATCTTGGAAAAAGAAGAACTGAGGTCAATATGTTTGATGGAAATCTGCGGAGTTGTTTGAAAATAATTGATGGTGATAATCTCGTTTTGTTCTCCGTAATCGGCTTTGGCCAAAAGATCGGCCTGTAATGCTACTTTTCCTATTTCATAAGCAAAGTCCTGCAGAAGTTCTGTTGTTGAATAATATGAAAGCAGATTTTGCAAATTGGCAGGTTTGGAAAGATCAAACCCGTCAAAAAAAGGTCGAATAAAAAAACTGTAATTTTCATGGCCAATCTTTTCCATAGTAATTTCATTATCGATATTAAAAAAATTCAATAAGTTTGTACCTTCAATCTCATTCTGGCGCATCTGCATATTTTCAATTATTTGTTTCGCGAAACAGGTATGAATATGATACTTTTGGGAAATAGTATCTCTGGCCAGAAAGGAAATTACATAAACCGCTCGTTCAAAAACCTCTCCCCTGTACCTGATTTGCTTTAATATAAACAGAGATTTAAATTCTTTATATTTTTTTTCCAGACAGTTGAAAAGCGCCTGAACGTCCGGTTCATGCACAGAAGGTGTGCCCAGTTGCAACAGGAAATGATCGCTCCAGTTAAAAAACTTCAAAGCCTGTTGTCTGCCTGTTATATCCCGCACTTCAGAAAGACAATGCAGCGCTCTCCAGTATTTGACCAGTTGTTCTCCCTTTTTACCGGGGATCATTTTGTAGATTACTTTTACAGGGTCATCGCGTTTTGTTTCCAGGATTTTGCCTATTCCGCTTCGGCAGTGGAAAGTATCATGCAGCATTAAATAATCTATCATTTGATCAATCAGCTTATCTTTTGGTCTGGCCAGAGTTTTGATAATATAGCTTCTGACCAGGTTGGAGGGATGTTCTATAAACGGAAAAATGCAGGAGAAATTTTTATCAAGGCTCCAATAAGCCAGTACGCTGGTCATGGCTACGATAATCTCGGGAAAGTGTAGTAATGGTTGGAAATTTTGCTTGTCATCACCGGCCAGTATTCCTTTTATCAATTCAAACACTTTGGAGGAATCCGGAATATTTTCAAAAAACCTGTTTTTAAAACTGTTAATAATAATTATTGTTAATCTGTAACGCGCCACATCTTCAGCAGATAATTCGGATAAAGAAATAGCGTTATTAAAATATCTGGTCTCGATAGATTCCTTCAATTGCAGCGTAAGATCATTCAGAAAAGCCGGTTCACGTTCAACTTTACTGGTTAAGCCGTTTAATATTGCAGTAGCTACCTCTCTGTCTTCAGGATAAAAGGATAATGCCGTAATTATTTTTTCGAACAGACCGTCTTTTTCATGTAAACAATAGCTATGAATAGCGTTTATGGTGTTAGTTTTATTATCCAGCGGCGTTTCTTGTTGCGCGAACAATTTTTTTTCTGTAGCTATCCGATTTTTTCTGCTTTCCACAGCCTGGTCCAGCAGGGAATAAAACAACTTGGACTTCTCAACGTCTATTTGCCGGTTGGAGCGGTTCTTATAAAATCTCTGCAACATTTTTCTAAAGGAAGTAGACCTCATATACGGATAAATTTCCGATAAAAACCCGTGAATTTTTTCAGCCAGGATTTTATCATCAGGATTTGCTTTGAAAAGATAGCGCATAAAAATTTTGGTCATGGAAGATTCCAGCGCGGCTAATTGTTCCTGCTTGTAGCTTTCGTGGATAATTTTACTGATTACGGCCTTTTGTTCGGGACCTTCCAGCGTGAAGTAATATTCCAGCAGCCGTATAATAAAATTCCCGTCAGTTTCCAGTAAGAGGTTGCGCAGATTTGTAATCCTGTCCGTGTTCAGCAATTCTTTGGTTGTTTCTAATAGTGTTTCCTGAAATGATTTTGAATAATCATACTTTCCAATCAGGATTTTTATTTGCTCTATGGTCGGTTCTTTTTGCTCCAGCAATATTAAAATGGAGTTTTTAATCTCTAACTTCAAGTTTTCCGCGAGCAGTTTTATGATAGCAGTCCTGGTGCGGGTATTTTCTGCAAAGAGCAGATTGATTTCTGCGCTTGCCGCTCCTTTTTGTTGTTGATGCCTGATGAGCTGTTGCAAATATGAGGG
>JAQURL010000032.1:26235-28741 GCA_028715625.1 Candidatus Margulisiibacteriota bacterium
TTTTATTCCAGAATATAGGATTTAAGCGGCGGAAAACCGTTAAAGGCCACGCTGCTGTAGGTTTGCGTATAGGCACCGGCTGTAAAAATGTAGAGACGGTCTCCTTCTTTCAGCGTACGCGGGATGCGATATTTGAAATTTTCATAAAGAATGTCCATGCTGTCGCAGGTGGGCCCGGCAATTATAACATTTTCAGATTTACCCTTGCGGTCGAAGAAAAGCGGATACTTGATGGATTCATCCAGGGTTTCTATCAGGCCGCCGAAACGACCGATATCTACGAACACCCAACGATAGAAACTATTTTTTGATTTATTGGAAACGCGGACAACTTCGCTTATGATCATACCCGCGTCAGCTGCTATTGAACGCCCGGGCTCCAGATGAATCTTGGGCAGATAATCCTTGAAATCTTCATAAAGATAACGTTTTATTTCCATAGCGTAATCCTGAATGGGATTGGTCTGTTCCCGGTAATTAGCAGGAAAACCGCCGCCCAGATTAATCATTTTTAAATGTATGCCTTTTTCTTTTACAGCGTCAAACAAGTACTTGCATCGGGCTATGGAATCATCCCATTGGCCGATATCCCGCTGCTGAGAGCCGACATGAAAAGAGATGCCGGTTGGATTAAGTCCGAACTCTTTGGCCTGGATTATAAGGTTATAGATAACGTCCGGATGGGCACCGAATTTTCTGGATAGCGGCCAGTCCGAACCGGTCCCTTCGGTCAGTATCCGGAAAAATACATCAGACCCGGGCGCTTGTTGCGCGATATTGAGCAGGTCTTCCTCTGAATCGGTCACGAACAGGCGAACACCTCTGTCAAAAAAATATTTTATTTCATCTTTCTTTTTTATGGTGTTACCATAGCTTATGCGTTCCGGATCGATTTTTAGATTTAACAACTGGTCAAGTTCATAGATTGAGGCTACATCAAAATATGACCCCAGGCTGTTTAAAAGCAGAATTATTTCGTTCATCGGATTGGCTTTTACCGCATAGTAAATAGTGCTGTTTTCAAAGGTAGAAGCCAGTTCCATGTATTTTCTTTTTACCACGTCCAGATCAATGAGTAAAAAGGGTGTTTTCTTTTTTTTTGTGAATTTTTTTATGCGTTCGAATTGTTTCTGGCTCATGTAGCGGTCCAGATGAAATACGTAGTCTTCCATGAACATCTTAACTTAATGTTAACATAATTCCTTTTTTGTTACATCAGTGGATTACAACCTGATTTTTTGATGAATTCTTTCCCCGTGAAACAAAATGTCATTCCGAGCGAAGTCGAGGAATCTTTAAGTTTTAATACAAAGATTTCTCCACTCCGCTTCGCTTCGGTCGAAATGACGGTTAGAAAAGATATCCGGTTACGTTATAATATGTCTATGCGTCTTTTCATCGGAAGTTTTATGGAACTGAAAGCTTACGCCAAAATCAAAGAAGATTTTTCCGGCTGTATTACCGGTAAATGGGTGGAGCCGGAAAACCTGCATTGTACTTTGCTGTTTCTGGGAGACCAGCCTGATGAAAAGATAATCATGGAAAATCTGAAAAGCATTAAAAATATAGTTGCCTCGGTTTCGTTGCAAGGCCTTTTTATGCTGGCGGACCGAATTCTGGCCGTTCATCTTGAGCCCAGGGAAGAATTAAAGAAACTATATGAGGAGATAACTCAGGACCTGGCTTTTCTTAAGCTAAAACCGGAAAAATTCTTTCTACCACATGTTACCCTTTGTCGAATTAAAAAGATAAAAAAACCTTCTTGCAACGGGAAACTTAAAGAATATGAAAAGACAGTATTTGTGAAGCAAGCCGTCTTTAAACCGATGCTTATTCAGAGCCGGTTAACACCGCAAGGCCCGGTTTACAAATTGCTGACCTGTCCGGATTAGCGTATTCAGGATATAGCATCATAAAATACTCCATAAATTGCGGCCTTTTGCAGGGCCTTTGCCCTGTAAAATTAATTGTATTTTTGTTAGAATAGTTTTATGGGGTTCATTAAACGGGGGATTTTTGTCTCAATTTTTATTATTGGGTTAGCGCAGGCTTCGCTACTCTACAGAAGTTCATATCCTGCTGTAAACTATGGGGCCAAAGTTGTAGCCTGGGATACAGCCTTAACCAATACGCTGGCTGGATACAAGAGCCGGTTTATTGACGCATATGGTACGGGTCTGGTGCATGATACAAGCAGAACAACAGTAGACGGTAGAATTGCCAGCGCATCTGTTAGTGAAGGAACCGGTTATGGATTGCTCCTCTTTCTTTGGGGCAATAGGCAGGACGATTTTGATGCGTTATGGTCTGCCGCTGTTAATAAGCAGCAAAAATCTAATAATAAACTTTTTAAATGGATTGTTGATAAAAACGGATATGAGGTGAGTTTTGACGGTTCGACAAATAATGCCACAGACGCCGATGAAGATATTGCCCTGGCTTTAATTTTCGCGGACCGCCTCAAAAAACTGGGTTTTGCCGACTGGAAAGATTCATCTATAGATTA
>JAQURL010000033.1 GCA_028715625.1 Candidatus Margulisiibacteriota bacterium
CTGTTGAACCGAAAAATACTGCGCAGTTTGAGAAAGTTTTTGAAAACTTTTTATTAACGAAGATCGGTAAAGTTACTGCTGAATATGAACTTTCGATCCAGGTAGAAAAAGAGAAGATTATAGAACTTAAAGGAGAGCAAATGAGCTCTATTTATGAAAATAGTATCAAAAAAATAATGGACCAACAATAATGTGTGGAATATTCGCAATCTGGTCTAAAAAATTAAATGTAAGCGAAGCAACTTATTTCGGCCTTTTTTCCCTGCAACACCGCGGACAGGAAAGCGCTGGTATCGCTGTCAGTGATGGTAAAGACATACAGGTTACGAAACAGCTGGGTTTGGTTTCGCAGGTCTTTACCAGGGAATCATTAGATAATTTAAAAGGTTTCGCGGCAGTGGGCCATTCGCGCTATTCCACAACCGGTTCCACAACCATTCAAAATGCTCAGCCTGTCATGGCCAATTTTCACAATAAACCGGTAGCTATAGCCCATAATGGCAATTTGATCAATACTGAGGAATTACGCAAGAAATGCGAAGAAAAAGGATTTAAATTTAAAGGAACATCAGATACCGAAGTGATCGCGGCTTTGCTGGGAATATCTGCTAAAAAGGAATTGGAAGACGCTGTTTTAGAATTGATGGGGGTTATGAGGGGTGCATATTCTATTGTTTTTTTGGCGTTGGATAAAATGATAGCTGTTCGTGATACCTTTGGTATAAGACCGTTAGTAATAGGTTCTCTGGAGGACGGTTATGTTGTAGCAAGTGAAGATTGCGCTTTAAGTGTGGTTGGAGCCGTAAAGGAAAGAGAAATTATGCCCGGTGAATTATTCATTATTGATAAAAAGGGTGTAAATTCCAGAATGTGTTTGAACCCATCCAACAAAAAAGGATTCTGTTCTTTTGAGTATATTTATTTTGCTCGTCCGGATTCGGTTTTTAACAATAAAAGTCTGTATTCCATCAGAGTAAAAATGGGACGTAATCTTTTTCGCGAACATCCTGTGGAAGCGGACGCTGTAATCAGTGTGCCTGATTCCGGTACTCCTGCCGCTATCGGGTATAGCAAAGAAAGCGGGATACCTTTTGCCGAGGGGCTGATTAAAAATCGTTATATTGGGCGTACTTTTATTCAACCTGAACAACTATTGCGTGAAGTCGGTGTTAAGTTGAAATTAAATCCGATTGTTGACGCAGTAAAAGGTAAAAAAATAGTCATTGTTGATGATTCAATTGTCCGCGGAACAACAAGTAAGAAAATTGTTAAGCTGCTCAGAGATACAGGCGCGAAAGAAGTTCATTTCCGGGTAAGTTCTCCAATGGTTATGAACCCCTGTTTTTATGGAATTGATACGGCTTCCAAAAAAGAATTGATCGCGGCCAATATGAGTCTGGAAAAAATTCAGGAGGAACTTGATGTGGACTCTATAGGCTACTTATCATTACAGGGCCTGCTGAATGCTATTCATTTACCCAAAGATAATTTGTGCCTGGCATGTTTTAACGGGGAGTATCCAATAGAAATTGCCGATGATATGAAGCACTCCAAATTTTTATTTGATGAATGCTGAGAGTTAATGATCATTTTTTTATTAAGCCCTCGTAGTCCTGAGAAATCAAGCCGAACGGCTTAGCTTTCTCGAGGATCTCCCGTCAGACTTTGAAATTAGTCTGACGAGGACTCTAGAGATTGTTCGAAAGTTAAAACTTTAACAATCTCGGAGCTCGAAATGCACACGAAATCAGAGATTTCGGGCATTTCGGGACTCAGTTGGCTAGAGCCCAGCCCTCGCAAAGGCTTCGGCGAGTATACGTCGGTTTCCTAAACCTTAAATCCATTTCAACGAAAGTCAATAAGGAGTTTGGCTCTGTTCAATTTTCGTTAAATAAGCAGGAGTGATCTAACAGAATTAGACAGAAGTTGATGTTGTTCTAATCCTGTTCTAATTTGATTAATATTGGTTTGGTTAGCTCGTTGGAATTCACCAGTTTTTTGACTTAGCCCAGTTTATTCATTCGTTACATGACAGCATTGATGTCCAAATTAATTAGCATCTTTACTGATATGAAAATATCATTTTATAGAAACAGGGAAAGATAATATAATGGTAAATGATGCCCTCGTAGCTCAGTTGGATAGAGCAAAGGTTTCCTAAACCTTAGGCCGCACGTTCAATTCGTGTCGAGGGCGCCATCAAAACTTATAACTAGGTTTTTCCAATGGGGCTTCGCCCCCTTCGGCGCTCACTGCGTTCGCTGAACCCCCTCCGTCTTCGCTCTTCGAGCTTCGCCGGACCAAAGGGTTTCGTTCCCTTTGGAATCCCTTACCAAACTTCAGGACTGATAACCGGATTACGCTTACATAATCAACTGTAGCTTTATGTTCCCAATTTGATTATCGTTGAATTTTGAATACGTTGGTTGACTGATATCTCGTAAAGGAGACGGGATTAGTGAAGGCGGACAAGTTTTTTTAATTTATACACATATTATGTAATCGGTCATATTAGTATCAATTTTTTGATATTTCCAAAGACGATATTATTTTTTATTTTCGAGATGACCATAAACCAACAGTAATATATACCACGATAGAAACAAAAAATATCCAATTGTAGCGTGATTAGGGTTTATAATAGCCATGAAAAAAATGGGGAAAAGAAGAAGAAGTGCGGCAATAAAATTAATTAATTTTATATTTGGTATGTTTTTTATAATTTTTGGTATATTTAGTATGAAAAAAACAATTAAAAGTAAAATAATAATATATGTAAATATTGTCATGGGAATAGAAATTGCGAGTAATATATTTTCAAGCATTAATTAAATCCTAAATTTTTTTCTTTATATTTTATTACCTATTCAAGTTTCAAACTATTCTACTAACAATACAAAAGAAACCCCTCATAGATTTAATTATATCACAATCAATATTTACATCTTGAAATGTGTCGGGCCTTAACAATTCACAATATTTAGCGGATAATAAATTCTATGCGCTTCAGATCAATTGGTTCGCTTATAATAATTGCTTGTTTGTTTAGCCAGGGCTTCTCTTCCGATGAATTAATCCTAAAAGTATTATTTAACAAAGCGAATCAATATGAAGTAAATTTTTATCAGAATTCCGCCAAAACAGCCACGCAGGTATTGGATAAAAATGGCAATCTTATCAAGCAAATAGGCCATATCACGGATGGTACATTTCGTGAATTTTATCGTAACGGGGTTTTAAAAAGAGAATTGCCCTATGTAGATAATAAATTAAACGGTCAGGTTAAAGAATACTATGTGTCAGGAGTATTAAAGTTAGAGGCAAATTATATAAACAACTACTTAAATGGTATTTATAAGGAATATTACGAGTCCAGTTCTCTGAAAATGGAGTATCTTTTTAAAAACGGGAAAAAAGACGGTATCTGTAAAGATTTTTACGAGGGGTTTGTGTTAAAACAATCAACAAATTATATTAATGACATAATCGAAGGAGTTTCCAGGGAATATTATGATAACGGTATTCTTAAGCTGGAAGAAATTTATTTGGACGGATTAAGGGAAGGTAAGGCCAAAGAATATAGTCGTGATGGTCTTCTGACAACAGAAATTAATTATCATAATGGACAAAAAGATGGCATGTATAAAGAATATTATGAAAATGGAAATATGAAAATTCTTGATCATTATAAGAACGACCAATTGGAAGGGGCAAGTAAAACATTTTTTGAAGCAGGTGCTGTCCAGATTGTGGCCAACTATGTGAAGGGGCATCTGGAAGGCCCTTATAAGGAATATTACGAAAAAGGAATTTTAAAATATGAAAATAATTTCAAAAATGACGAACAGGAAGGAGCCTATAAATCATATTATGAAAGCGGTGTATTAAAGACAGAAGCCAATTATCTGAGCAATGAACTGGATGGAGTCTATAAAGAATATTATGAAAAAGGAATTCTAAAAATTGAAGAAACATATAAAGACGGGAAAAAGAACGGTACCGCAAAGGAATACAATGAAAATGGCAAGCTTCTTTATATCAAAGAGTATAGTAATGATATGCTGGAAGGAATTACCAGGGTTTATTATGAAAACGGACCCTTAAAAAATGAGGAGAGCTATCTCAAAGACCGTAAAAACGGAGTGAGCAGAGAATATTACGAAAACGGAATAGATGTTAAATATTTGGATACATATAAAAACGGTGTGAAAATTAACAGGAAAGCGTTTGATAGTAAGGGTAAACTGGAGTTTAACCAGAATTATTAATATTAAAAATATTTAATTAACTTTCAAATTGCCAGTTTTCTTTTTTTTACTCATAATATAACTATATTTTAATAAGATGAAAGGAGAAAAATATGGAACGTGTATATAACTTCAGTGCAGGACCGGCAGTATTACCAGAGGAGGTTCTGAAAATAGCTCAGAAGGAAATGCTTAATTATAATAACTCAGGTATGTCTGTAATGGAGTTGTCACATCGTTCCGGTACTTACATGGAAATAATTGAGACCGCTGAAAAAAATCTGCGTAATCTTATGAATATTCCTAATAACTATACAGTACTTTTTTTACAGGGTGGAGCTACAGGGCAGTTTTCCTGCGTACCTCTGAACCTGATGAATAAAACCAAAAAAGCCTTATATATAAATACAGGCGTGTGGTCTCAGAAGGCGCTTAAAGAAGCTAAAAAATACGGAGAAGTCAAAGTAATCGCTTCTTCTGAAGATAAAAAGTTTTCTTATATTCCGGATGTTGATACTTTACAAATAGATGAAGATGCTGACTATCTGCATATAACAACCAATAATACTATTGAAGGTACTTGTTTTAAGAAGCTGCCGAAAACCAAACTGCCTATAGTTTCAGATATGTCGTCTTCAATTTTATCCGAAGAACTGGACGTTAATGAATATGGCCTTATATATGCCGGATCTCAGAAGAATATCGGGCCCGCCGGTGTGGCTATTGTTATTGTGAAAACCGAACTTATCGGTAAAGAAATGCCAATAACCCCTGTTCTTTATAATTACAAAGCCCAGGCTGATGAAAAATCAATGCTTAATACACCCCCGACATATTCGATTTATATAGCTGGGTTGGTTTTTAAATGGTTACTTGATCTTGGCGGAGTCAAAGCTATACAGAAAATAAATGAAAAGAAAGCTGGTATTTTGTACAATTTTATTGATAAGTCACAGCTTTTTAAATCACCCGTAGCCAAACAGGACCGCTCACTTATGAATATTCCTTTTACTTTACCCACGGAGGATCTGGATAAGGAATTTTTAAAAGGTGCCGATGCGCGCGGACTTACAAATTTAAAAGGTCATCGTCTGGTAGGTGGCATGAGAGCAAGTATTTACAACGCCATGCCTGTAAGCGGCGTTGAAGCGCTAGTTGCTTACATGGACGAATTTGAGAAAAAACATAAATAAATTTTAAGTTTGTGTTTGGCTTTTATTAGCATGATCAGGTAGAGGAGGTATATATGTCCAAATGTATAGGTGTTTTGACCAGCGGTGGTGATGCCCCGGGCATGAATGCTGCTATAAGAGCAGTTGTGCGTACAGGCATATATAATAACTGCAGAATGTTTGCTATTCACAAAGGATATGAAGGACTGATCCACGATCAGATAGAAGAAGTATTTGCCGGTTCTGTAGGCGGAATCATTGGTCTGGGCGGAACATTCATACAGACAGCCAGAAGCGCCAGATTTATGGAAAAAGAAGGTAGGCAGGAAGCATACAATAACTTTAAAAAAAATAAACTGGACGCTCTTGTGGTTATCGGAGGTGACGGTTCCTTTCGCGGATTGCATCAATTTATTCAGGAGTTTGGAGTACAAGGTGTAGGGATTGCGGGTACAATCGATAATGATTGTTACGGTACCGAGTACACTATAGGTTTTGATACTGCTATGAACACAGCTCTGGAAGCTATCAACAAGATACGTGATACAGCTACTTCTCATTCACGCATATTTATTGTGGAAGTTATGGGCCGACATGCAGGCTATCTGGCAATGTACACGGCTATATCATCAGGAGCTGAAGAAGTATTCATTCCCGAAGCTACCGAGACCATTAAGGATGTAGTAGCACGGCTTTTAAAAGGAAAAGAACGCGGTAAACAAAGTTCTATTATCGTTGTTGCCGAAGGAGATGAGTTCGGCGGCGCGATGGCAGTAAAGAATAAAATAGCTGCTTTACACCCTGAATGGGATTTGCGAGTTTCTATCCTTGGCCACATGCAAAGAGGCGGGTCACCCTCCGCAACTGACAGTCTGGTTGCCTGCAGACTTGGTTATGAGTCGGTTTTATCTGTTTTGCAGGGGAAAACCGATATCATGATAGGTTATCAGGGGCTGGATAAAGATGTTACTTATATACCGCTGGAAGATACATGGACGAAGAAAAAAGGTTTTAACAACAACTGGCTGGATTTGGCCAGAGCTCTTTCCATATAATATATTCCAGTTTGTTTTTAGCAAACGGAATATGCTAAGATTAGCGTAATTATGTTTGTAGACTTGCGTAATAAAGATAAACACAAAACAACCAAAAGTGTAAAAATGGATACTGATAAGCAGATGTATACCCTGGTTTTATTAAGACATGGCGAAAGCATCTGGAACAAAGAAAACCGTTTTACTGGGTGGACCGATGTCGATCTTTCTGCAAAGGGTGTAGAGGAGGCAAATCTTGCGGGTCATCTTTTGAAAAAAGAAGGCTTTGGTTTTGATATTGCATACACCTCTGTTCTGAAGCGCGCGATCAGAACTTTATGGATTGTTCTGGATCAAGTTGACCATATGTGGATACCTGTTATAAAAAATTGGCATCTTAATGAGCGACACTATGGGGCCCTGCAGGGTTTAAATAAAGCAGACACGGTTCAGAAATACGGAACTGAGCAGGTGCAACTTTGGAGACGCAGCTATGAAATAACTCCTCCCGCATTGACTAAGGAAGATAAGCGTTATTCAGGACATGAACCTAAATACGCGGCATTAACAGATGAAGAAATCCCTCTTACCGAGAGCCTTAAAAATACCGTAGACCGTATAATTCCTTTCTGGGAACAGGAAATAGTCCCTTCCATAATCTCTAACAAAAAAGTTTTAATATCAGCGCATGGCAACAGTCTGCGTGCGCTGATAAAACATCTGGATAAGATATCCGATAAGGACATTGTTAATCTGGAGATTCCTACAGGAGTTCCTTTGATTTATATTATTGACGATGTATTAAAACCGATAAAAAAATTTTACCTGGATAAATAATAAGGAATTTATATGCTTCTTATTTCCTGGAATGTTAATGGCTTAAGGGCAATCCGACAAAAAGGATTTGCCGACATTTTAAAAAAAACAAATGCGGATGTATTTTGTCTGCAGGAAACCAAAGTTTCAGAAACTAACATCGATCAGGATTTGAAAGAAATATCCGGTTATAGGGGATATTTTTCATGTAGTCAAAAAGGCGGGTATAGCGGGGTTGCTTTTTATGCAAAAAAGAAACTTTTGGGTGTGGAGCAAAATATCGGGCTTAAAGAAATCGATAACGAAGGACGGATAATAATAGCAGATTTGGCGCCAAAAGTTAAACTACTGAATATTTATTTCCCTAATGGAAAAGCATCCACAGAGCGTCTTGATTATAAAATGAAATTTTACAAAATTATTCTGGAATATATGAATAAATTGGTCAGAAGCGCAACAGAAGTAATACTTTGCGGTGATATAAATACAGCCCATAAGGAAATAGATCTGGCCAGAAGCAAGGAAAATCAAAAAATTTCCGGGTTTCTACCACAGGAAAGAGCATGGATAGACAAATTAATATCCGAAGGTTATATAGATACATTCAGATATTTTGACCGTAGACCGGACCAATACACCTGGTGGGATTATAAAACAGGGGCCAGGAGCCGTAATGTAGGCTGGAGGATTGATTATTTCTTTATTAGCAAAAATTTACTTAAAAAGTTAAGGAAATCCTATATTTTATCTGATATAATGGGCTCTGATCATTGTCCTATCGCAATGGAGCTGGAAATATAAAAGGAGGATTTTTATGAAAAAAGTATTTTTACCTTTAATTTTATTAGCCGTATGTTCTGTTTTATTCGCCGATACATATTTTACTGAAAAAGAATTATCCGTATTTAACGGGCAAAAAGGTCAACCTGCATATATCGCGGTAGAGGGTGTGGTTTACAATGTAACAAGTGTAAACGCCTGGGCAGGAGGCACTCATCATGGTTATATGGCCGGACAAGACCTGACCGCCATTATCTTAAAAAAATCACCGCACGGGACCAAGGTTTTAAAAGATAAACCTGTTGTAGGGAAACTTGTTGGAAGCTATACAATTAAGCAGGTTGAAAAAATGAACTTCAAAGTGGGCAAATCTATTTATAAAATAAGTAATAACTTTGTTTATGATGATAATAACAATGTAGTAGGGAAGATACAATAAAATGTTTCTGGGCAATCTTCTGGGATGGACTAGCGCGTTTTTACTTTTTTTACTTATTTTATTATATCTGGTCCGGAGATTTTGCAAATTTTTTAAATTGTTTCAGCATGATAGTTGCAAAAAAAGCTCAATAATTTTAAGCAAAATTCATCCGTATATCGGCGGCCTTATAATTATTACGGGAATTACACATGGGTATATAGTTATGTCCGGCCATCTCAGATTACATACAGGGACTATCCTTTGGACCTTGATACTTGTAGCGGGACTATTCTTTGTTCTTGGTAACCGCTTTAAATTCAAGTTATGGCTCAAATATCATCGCTGGGTGGCCTTGGCTGTATTTATAGCTTTTATAACACATTATTTTTTCAGAGATTTGATTTAATCCCTGAAAAACTTTTTTTAATCTGACTCCGACAAAATAATCCTTAATTTAAATACAATTACTTTAGTACTAAAAATTTCAGTTGATAAGGATATAAAAAAAGTACTATGATAAACCCTGTGGAAACTCAGGACCTATTCGCTGCAGCAGCCAGGGATAAACATTTTGAACAGGCTCCGCTGGCTTATCGTATGAGACCAAAGACAATGGAGGATTTTGTCGGGCAAGAGCACCTGCTGGGAGAAGGCAAGCTTCTCAAGCGGATTATAGACGCAGACAAAATTCAGTCCCTGATTTTTTTTGGGCCACCGGGTATCGGGAAAACTACATTAGCGCAAATAATAGCTGAAAAAACTTCTGCCAATTTTATCCGGCTCAGTGCTGTAGAAGCAAAAACAGCGGATGTGCGTGAAGTTATAGAAGAAGCCAAGAAGAACTGGAACTATTATCATAAAAAAACTATTCTCTTTGTTGATGAAATTCATCGCTTTAATAAAGCCCAACAGGATTTATTGCTTAAAGATATAGAAGAGGGTAATATCAGTTTTATAGGCGCAACCACTGCCAATCCTTTATATAGCTTGAATTCGGCTTTAGTCTCGCGCAGCAGAATATTTGAATTTAAACCGCTGCAGATGAGCGAAATGTTGAAAATGCTAAAAAAAGCGCTTAAAGATACAAGAGGATTAGGCGACAAAAAAGTAAAAATAACCGACGAGAATCTTAAATTGCTGGTAAAAAAAAGTGACGGCGACCTGCGACAGGTTTTGAATAATCTGGAACTGGCCGTTAATTCTACGCTTCCTGATAGTAAGGGAATTATAAATATAACTGAAGATATCATCACAGAGGTTGTTTCTCAAAAAATTGTGGCCTATGATGAAAATGAACATTATGACCTTATCTCCGCTTTCATTAAATCCATGAGAGCCTCCAAAGAAGATGACGCTCTTCATTATCTGGCCAGAATGTTAAAATCAGGTGAAGACCCACTGTTTATTGCCAGACGAATGGTTGTTTTTGCCTCTGAGGATGTGGGGCTGGCTGATGCGCAGGCTTTACAAATAGCCACATCAGTATTCCGCGCCTGTGAAGTAATAGGTCTTCCTGAAGCCAGGATAAACCTGGAACACGGGGTTGTCTATCTGTCCAGGGCAGCCAAATCAAGAGAAGCCTATACTAAAGGTGAAGAAGCCATGCGCAGGGTGGAAGACAAACCCAACAATCCGGTGCCTGACCATCTGAAAAACTGGAAAATCAGCAATTCTTAACTTCCTGCTACGATAACTTAATATGTGTCAAAACCGAATTCAATGTAAGGTCATTGCTTTGCCAACAGTAGCAGAAGCAATGGAAATTATGATAAAACGCTATAATTTTTATCACGCTACTCTGGTCGCTGTTTCTGGAAGCTGTTCTGAAGCTACATTATTAAGTGAAATCAGAACTTTAGATGAAATTTTCAATAAGGATATTAAAGTCAAAGACTTGCCTGTTCTGATAGAAAATCTTTCCAAACCAATGAGGTTTGTAAGGGAGGATTATTATTATCAGGAATACTGGCATCTGAAAATCTTGTATCTAACCAAGTTAGGCCAGCTGATTATCGAGTTCAATAAAGAGCTCTGTTCCGAAAGTTTAAATGAATTATTAACCATGATCAATAGAGAATTTGAGAAGATGGACCCATTCGCACACTTAACAATGGGAAAAGATATTTCAATTTTTATGGCCGATAACCATGAGAAATACTATTATGACCCGGAAACCGGAGTTTTCTCAGCTCATGAGGAAATGGAAGATGAAGAACTGGACTATTTAAAATCTATTTTTACAGATATCAAGGACCAGGCCGAGTTGGATAGGGTTGCGCAACGATCACAAATGAGATTCGCGCCATGTTTCCATAGAACAAAACAACTTTTCAATCAGGCCATGCGTTTGCTGCAAAAAATCGTCAAGTAACTGGATTTTTTAAGTAACCTTCGACCAAGTAATCCTTTCATTCCGCCTCTCTCTGTCACTTCCCTTCGGCTAGGCTCAGGGCACGCGTGACATCTCTCTCCGCCCGCGGAGAAAAGCTGGCCGAAGGCCTGAGAAGAGGCGGCATTATCAAACTAAGGTTAATTATCCGCTACTAAAAAATTAGACTACGATAAGTAATATCTTATTTTATCTTCATAGCTTCAATGGTAGGCAGGTTGCCACCGCAGGAAATAAATTCCATCGGACCACCGCCGCCAGCTAATTTTTTTGTATTAGGGGTATCGTTATCTATGATATGTTTAACGGAATCACCGGTATCTCCACCGCCAAATATTCCAAATCCGGTTGTAGCGTCTTTGAACGCTTTGCCCATCATATTGGTACCTGTTGCAAGCGACTCATGTTCATAAACACCCATGGGACCGTTCCATAAACGATATAAATTAGATTTAACCAGACCATAATAATTTATAGCTGTCTCCGGACCAATATCCACCTGAAAACGATCGGCAGAAATTTCTTTTTCTATTTTCACGTTTACCGGTTTACCTTCAAATACAGCTTGTAATTCGTCTTTGTGAACAGTCGCGAAATCAGTTGGTATCAAAAGCTTAACCTTATTTTTTTCTGCTGCTTCTATTATTTGACGAGCGAGTTCTACTTCTTCTTCACTCACAGGCGCAGCTCCCGCGCTTTTACCCATGGCCACAAGAAAAGGGTTAACCATTTTACCGCCCAGAGCAATGCTTTTGATCCCCAGTTCGATAAATGATTTTAAAATAGTGATTTTTCCGGCTTCAACCAATTTTCCTTTAGCATCATAAGTATTGGCGATTTTAGCGCCGGCAAAAAACGCTATAGAATGCTCAGGGTCTTCATTAAAAGCATTAATTAACCTTTGCAGGTCTGCCGTATCCTTAACAAAAATATCGCCTGCCACAACTTGTTTGCCAAGTGCTTTCATAATAAGCTTAATTCCCAGGTTGGTAGCGCCGTTCCTGTGCATCAAGCCCGTACCACAATCAACATAAACATCGAAGATATCCGCCAACTGAACAACAAGATCAGTCTTGTTTTTCTTTTCCATCTCTCTTTCCACATCATCTATTCTTACATTCTGTAGAAGCAAAACATTAATTTTGCTTTGTTTCAGTAAGGAAAGTTTTTCCATTGCTTCGTCTCCGGCAAATTTATTTTCCTTTACCCTGTCTACTATAATGTGCGAACCGATTTCCCCAGCAATTTTATTGGAGATATAATCATATATCAAAGCATTATCTTTAAAGGATGTACCTAAAATCTTTTTCTTATCTTCGACGTGATACATGATGGCAATATTCGCACCGGCTAGTATGGCGGCCTTTAAGTCTGGCCAGGCTTTTTCAATACGTCCGGCGTCTTTTATAATCAGCTGACCGTCTTTTTCTGCCCAGGCCACATTAAGTTCAAGACGCATACCTATTGTTTTCCCCGCTACATCAGTTTGCTTTAAAAAATTTGTAAGAGTGGGTATCCCTGCTTTATTTAATTCATTTTTAACAATCTCTTTATCTCCTGCAATTATTTTAGTATTCATTCATAAACCTCCCGTAAACTTTATTTCCATAAAATATATCGCGTCTGTAAATTAAACTTTTCAGTGAAATATATTGATAGTTACCGTTGAATATTTTTGTAACGACAAAATAGGTCAAGCGCATTGATTACTGCTCTTTATATTCATATAATAAGAAAGTGCACACTATTTATCAATTAATACTTGATACGTGCAACAAATACACCGACAAATTCCTGTTTGACGACAAAATTACTTTTAAGCAAACCCTTGAGTATGTGAGGTCCCGCGCCGCTTATCTGCAAAAATCCGGTATTAAAAAAGGAGATATCGTGGGTTTACTGGGTGTAAACAGCCCACAATGGTGTATTACACATATGGCTATTTGCAGTACTGGCGCAATTGTTTTGCCGCTGGATAACAACCTCTCGGCTGCAGTTCATCTGGAAATGCTGAAAAAAGTAAATGCCAGGCATTTATTCCTGTCTGATGAGTACAAAAATAGAAAAGACAATTCCTTAACTATTCATAATATTTCCCTAAATGAAGCTTTCTGCGACTCTAAATATTTTAAGGTACCCGAATTAGCTGAAAACGATATTGCTTCTCTATTATTTACTTCCGGTACAACAGACCATCCGAAAATAGTACAGCTTACTCATGCGAATATTGTAAAAACCGGTATAAGCGCTATTAATTTTATGGAGGTTACACAGGCAGACACAATGCTGGCTATTCTTCCTCTCTATCACGTTTATGCTTTGGAGGCCAACATTTATGCTCCTTTCGCCGGTGGTTGCGGAATTGTTTTCCAGCCATCTATGAAAGGCCCTGATTTAATAAAATCACTACAGGAACATCAAATAACCATTTTTGCCGGTGTTCCCCAGCTCTGGGAACTTTTATTTGAAGGCATAAAAAATAAAGTGAAAAGTTCTTCTTTTTTGAAATTTAAAATTTTTATGCTTATGGCGGAACATGGAGAATTTTTCAAAAAAATCGGATTGGGCTTTTTGCCGGGAATAATTTTTAAGCCTGTGCAGAAAACTATGGGTGGAAATATCAGATTTCTACTAAGCGGAGCCGCTTCTTTAAAACCTCAGTATTACAAGTATTATTCCAATATGGGTTTTAAAATTGTGGAGGGTTATGGACTTACCGAAACTACAGGGCCGATTTGTGCTACAAGGCTTACGGAATCCAGACCTGGAATTGTCGGAAAGACCATTCCGGGGAATGAAATCGAGATACGTAATAAGAATAGTATTGGTATCGGTGAAATCTGGATGCGTGGTGAAGCGGTAATGCCCGGATATTATAAAAATGAAAAAGCCAATAAAGAGGTATTCGATAAAGCAGGATGGTTCAATAGTGGAGATATAGGTTTTATAGATGATAAGGGAGACCTGCACATTACTGGAAGAATGAAAAATGTAATAGTTCTGGACTCAGGAAAAAATGTTTATCCGGAAGAACTGGAAGCATTTTATCAGGAATCTGAAAAAATTAGAGAAATCGCTATATTCGGTAGAAATATAGATGATAAGGAAACCGTTTATGCAGTAATTGTTCCTGTTAACCCGATGCGTGATACTTATCAGGAAATTAAAGAAGAAATCATGAACATGAACAAGAATCTGCCCAGTTATAAAACCATAAGTCATTTTGCTCTTTCTATTGAACCTTTACCCAGAACCTCCACAAAAAAAATTATCATCAGAGATGTTGTCGGCAGGTTGGACCAGGGACTTTTCCAAACTCACGCAGATAATCTTACACAGTTGACACTGGAATTCGAATCACAATCGCCGCTGGAAGATTTAATCTGCGATAAACTGAAAAACAAGCTGAAGGCTGAAAAAATTTATAGCTATGAATCACTGGAAGACTACAACATTGATTCACTGGGCAGGATAGCCTTAATGAGTGAATTAGAAAACGAATTGAATATTCAAATCAACGTAGCTGATTTCCTAAGGTTGCAAAATATTCAAGAACTTATTCGTTATCTGGCCGGATGCAATAAAAAATCAGGAGAATCGGTTCTACTGGATTTACTTGACGGAAAAATCAGAACCAAAATTGTTAAACTTTATAATCCTGTTGTTTCCTGGCTTATAGCGTTGATTTATAAATCGTCACCCTTATTATGGAAGCTCAATATAGTCGAGGGCAAGAACCTGAAAGTAGATAATTGTATTCTTGTTTGTAACCATCAATCCAACCTGGATACTATATGGGTATTGGGAATGATGCCTTATAAAATCAGAAAGAATGTTTATATTATCGGTAAAAAAGAAGTAGCCTTTTTGCGTTTTATTTTCCCGGGTTTGCGGACTATCTATGTGGAAAGAAAAGGCAATGTCTATCCTGCGCTGAAAGCTGGTGCCGATCTCTTACGACAAGGAAAATCGTTGCTAATTTTTCCTGAAGGAACCAGAACAAAAGACGGAACCATGGGAAATTTTAAGACCGGCGCAGCCTTCCTGGCTAAAAAGTTAAATAAAAATATAATTCCAATTACTATCAAGGACTCTTATAAAATATTTCCGAGAGGATCTTTCCTGCCTCGTTTATTTACAAAAAACAAAGTCGAAATTTTTGTACATAAAACAATAGATAGTAACAGCTACCAGAACATAGAAGAACTCAATGAAAAAATAAAAAACGTTATACGGAGCAAACTTTAATATCGGTCTGTAATGTGCCGGATTTCTGAATAACTCCATGCTTATTGACATCAGTGGTATAATTCAACATTAAAGGATTGGGATTATGCTTTACGATAGAATCGAATTTGAAACACCTGTTCTTGATCTTATTCACGCCATTCCACCTGTGCAGATATTCAACAAAAACAATATGGAAAAAAGTGATGAATTCAAAGATTTAAAAAAAATCAAGGAATATCTGGAAAAACGCAGAAGAAACAGTCGCTTTTCCTCGCTGGTCTAGCATATTCAATATCAATAATAATATTTACATTTTGAAGAGCTTCATTATAGTATAAATATAGGATTATTCATGGCTAAAAAAACGTTAATAAAAAAAAGAGTTCAGAACCCTGATATTAAATTGATTAAAAAAAACCAAGGCCAGACAGCGGTTATTGTTGATAAAAAGTATAAATCGGGAACTAAAGATAGCTCAATTGCCGGAGACCTTTCCATATTACAAAATGAAATGCTAGAAGAAATAAAAAGCTTGTTGCAGGATATTGCCAGGCTTAAGAATCAAAAAAATGCCGCACAAACTGCTGATTACTTTTTTTTGATGAATAAAGATGTTTTGGAAAAGATGGACAGGGAGCAGTATCAGAAAGAAGTTAATCATCACCTGGATAAAGCCGTGCAAATGTCTATTAATGAGACGAGCAGGTATATTGAAGAAATAAAAGAAAAGATTTCTCTAATTTTTAGTAGCGATATTCATCTTAATCCGGAAGAAAGCAAAATAGAGGCAATGAATATAATTAATAACGCCAAAAAACAAGCAGAGCAAATTATAGTCGATGCCAAATCCAGAGCTATTGATATTATGGAGCAAGCTATTAACAGAACAGAAGAAACAGATACTAATAGTGGCGCTGCCGATATTTTTCTGGCAAGTCTGGGTAGTAAATCCGAAAATGTTTTTCCACGGGTTAATGAACCGGATGAGGAACGCAAACATACAGAGACGGAAGAGAAGATAAGTTCCGGACTAATAGAGGAAACAAGACAAATACTTCATGAAGAAAAAGAGCTTTTCAATCATTATGCTCAGAATATAGTAGACGAGGCAAATCTGGAAGCTATTACAATTGTTAATGAAGCCAAGGATAAAGCTCAAATCATCATTAATCAGGCCGACGAGGATAGCAACAGGCTAAGGAATAGAATAGAAGATGAGGTAAAAAATAAAATTTTGCAGGAAGCCGAGAATATTTACAACGAAAAATTGAGCAAATCGCAGGTTGAAATTGACATGATGCTGGAAGAAGCCCGCACAAAGGCAATAGGAATTGAAATCAAAGCTGAAAACACAGCAAAAGAAATTCTGCTTAAAGCCGAAATGGAAGCTGAACAACTCAAAGAAAATCAAAAAAATGAGGCTGCGTCATTAATGGAAAAAGTTAAATCTGATGCTCTGCTCATTAAAAACAAACACTATAAAGATATAAAACAATTAATTGAAAAAGCTAAAGCCGAGGCCAACAGGATTATAGCGGAAGCAAATAATCAGTCTGAAATAGTTTTAAAGAAAGCTGGCGAACAAGCTCAGCAGATTAAACAAAAAGTTTTGTCGGAAAACGAAATTCATGTTGAAGAGATAACCGCGAAATTAAACGAACAGCACAGAAGTCAGGAAATGCAACTATTTATTAGTTATCAGCAAAAAGAAAGCAATTTAAAACAGGTATATCAGGAACTGGAAAAGAAACTATTGGATGAATATGCGCAGAAGTCGGCAGAATATAACGATAAAATCAACAAACT
Organism: Candidatus Margulisiibacteriota bacterium; assembly: GCA_028715625.1. Lineage (NCBI taxonomy): Bacteria > Bacillati > Candidatus Margulisiibacteriota > Candidatus Margulisiibacteriota bacterium. Next base: position 16,896 of record JAQURL010000033.1, read on the forward strand.
AGAGAATGTCTATAATGAGAAACAACAACTTTATGAGAGGAAAATTCAGGAACTTAAGGAAAGTTATATTCAAAAAAGAAACCAGCTTTCTCGTCAATATATACAGAAATTATATGATCTGAAAAAAACAATGAGCGATAAACTGGTTATGAAACAGGAAGAGTTTTATACTCTTATAAATGAAGAAAATAAGCTATTACGTTTAAAGCAGGATATGCTGGCTAAACAAAAACAGCAATTCGCAGCCTGGCCCGGATAGGCTAAAAACCTTTATTTCTCCCGATCCCAGCCTTTTCTATTCATCGAAAAAATGAAATGTTTTCACAAATGATATTAAGGGAACCACTTACACATGATAGATATTACGACATTCGGGGGAATCATAATCGGATTAGTGGTTATGTACGTCGGTATAACCGGTGATTCACCCTTAAGTATGTTTTTTAACCAAAGTGCTTTTATATTGGTTTTCGGCGGTACATTTGTGGCAACACTTATAAATGTGCCTTTAAGAATGTTCCCTAATCTTATCAAAGCTTTTTTTAAATTATTTTTCGAACCGAAAGTAGAATCTATGCATTCGGCTATAAAGAGAATGGTTAAATATAGTGAAATAGCGATGGTAAATGGAGTTGAATCTTTGTCAGATACCGATGAATTCAAAAAGGAGTCACCTTTTATCAGGACCGGATTCATTATGCTCAGAGATGGTAGAAGCGAAGCGTTTATAAAAGAAGTACTGGAAAGCCATATTAAGGAAACATCTTCCAGGCACAGGATGATTGCCGACGTTTTTATTACAATGGGGTCTTTTGCTCCCACTTTCGGTTTACTGGGTACGGTTATAGGTATTATCCAGGTATTACGCAATGTAACCAATCCTGCCATGGTAGGTACATCCATGTCTGTCGCTCTTTTAACTACGTTCTACGGTATAGTTTTGGCCAACTTTGTTTTTGTGCCGTTATCGGGTAAACTCCGGCTGCGCAGTAGTATTGAAGTAAAATACAAACAATTGATTATTGAAAGTATTCTGGCAATTCAACAGGGCATGTTGCCGATAATGGTTGAACAACGCTTAAAGACCTTTCTGGAAGAAAGTAAAGCTTAACAATCATGAGTGAGGCGCATAAAGAAGAAGAAGTTGATGTAGAGACAAAACTTCTTTCAACTACCAAATGGGCTATGTCCTATGGCGACATGATGTCCGTATTGATGATCCTTTTTTTGCTTCTATATTCTTTTGCGGCTATGGGCAGCAGCGCTGATATGTTAAAAAAAATAAACAAATTTCAACAATCATTCGGAGCCAAAGAGAACAGTTCACTCGCTAATACCGTAAAACAAATCGATCTGGAGGAAGACGTAGCCGATCAGATAAAGGGTTTTATCCAGGAAAATAATCTCTCGGAATACGCAGTGGTTAAAGTTGATGATTATCAAATCAAGTTGATGATGACACAATCGGTCATGTTCCAAAAAGGAAGTTTTGAGCTTATGGAAACAAGTGAGCCCGTATTGGAGAAACTCACAGAGCTTCTCACTAAAATTTCCAATCATGTAGTTATTGAAGGCCATACTGATGATTTACCCATACAAGGCGGATCGAATTTTGATTTATCTACCAAAAGGGCTCTGGCTGTACTGCAATTTTTTACAGACCGCAATATGTCGCCTGCCCGATTTTCTATAGCCGGATATGGCAGTTTCAGACCAATTGCTAAAAATGACACAGAAGAAAACAGGCAAAGGAACAGACGGGTAGAAATCAATATCATCCGAAAACATCGCGATTTGTTAACTAAATAATCTATAAAAACCTTCTCTTTCGTCAACCGCTTGTTTACAATAGTTATAGATAAATTTTTATTGGGGGATATTTATATATACACGTTAAAGTGTATACCGGATATGTATAACTATAATGTATAGAAACATTTTTTTCAAACTTCTTATATTTACGGTTGTCCTTTTTAATATCAATATAGCTTTTTCTCTGGATATAAACGAAGTTACCATTCTGCAGAAAGATCTGGAGCAGAAAGCCCAGAATATTTTGGATAAATATATTGGGGCAAACAATTCTGTTGTTAATGTAATAATCAGCCTAAAAAAAGAAAATGTTACCACATACATGTACACTAATGAAGAAAACAAGCTGAACAATAAACCGGCGGATGAAGATATAGCCAAAACCAACGAAAACCTGCCCGGGTATTCTATCCTGGCGCCAAAGCAGAAAGTTTTTGATTCAGTAAATACTATTTCCAAAACTACCTCACAGGTTTCTATCGAACAGGCGATAGATAGAATTAATGTATCAATGGTAATAGACAACCGGATTGATAACAAAAAGGTCGCTGAAGTGGAAAAAATCATCCCTAATGTTTTGAAACTTGATCTGGCAAGAGGAGACAAACTACAGACTCTGAGACTGGATTTTAATCAGGCACCTATTACAAAAGTTCCTGAAACTACCAAAGGTAATGAAAAAACAACGGTTGCTGAAAAAAATCCTGATAAATTTGCTTCAAAATTAGGAAACACTCTAAAATCACCGGATGTTATTAAAATTTATGTAATATACGGTTTTATTTTGGTAATTGTGCTAATACTTTCCATGGTTTTTATCATAGGCATCAGTATTATTGCCAGACAAATCAGGGTAACCGCTCCTAAACCTACTGAGGACCAAAAGGCAGCTGCCCCAGCAACAAAAAAGGAAGAAGAGGCAGAAGAAACACTACCGGATGTACTTCAAACACAAGCAGCGGGATCCTCTGGCAGAGGCAAGTTCGAGGACATGGCAAAAAAAATTATTGAGACGAGAGGCGGTGAGAAGCCTTTATTCGGCTTTATTAATGAAAATAATATAGGGAAGCTGCCTTATCTTCTAAAAAATCAGAGCATTGAGAAAAAAATCGCTGTATTGAATTTCATCAGACCGGACCTAGCCGCGATTTTGTTTCAAAATTTTTCACTGGCGGATCAAAAAGACCTGGTGATAAATCTCAGTCTGGAGACAAAATTGTCGCCAGATGAAATCAGACAATTTTCTAATGAAATTGAAGCGCAAATAGATTTTCTTGTCGGCGGTAAAAGCTTTACTCAACAAATATTTGACTACGTAAATAACGATGTCAGCAAGGTTATTCTATATGAAGTAGGTAAAGAAAACAAAAAATTGGCTGATGATATAGCTAATAATATTTTTGTGTTTGAAGATTTGCAGTATCTGGAAAAACGCTATGTGCAGGCAATAGTTCGTAATATCGGGGTTAAGGATTTTTCCATCGCACTCGGTGCATCCGATGAAAAATTCACAGCTACTATCTATTCTTTTTTAAGTGAAGGTGTTGTTGATCTGCTCAAACAATCTATGTCTTTAATGAAGCAGCAACCTCGTTCCAAGATTAATGAAGTACAACAAAAAGTTGTCCAGCAATTAAGAGCTTTAAACAAGGAAGGTTTTATTGCCAGTAAAAAGGATTTGATCCCTGGTGAGACCAACAAAACAATTTCAGAACCGAATAACACCATGCAGGGAAACGAACCTGAATAAAAAAATAAATATTCATATTTTTTAATTGCGAAATTTGTGTTATAACTAAAGTCAGCGTTAATAGGAAAAAAATGAAAAAAATTTTATTAATAGATGATGAAAAAGATTTGCGCAGTATATTTAAGATATTCCTGCTAGGCATTAAAAATATCGAGTTTTTTGAAGCCGGGGATGGCAAAGAAGGAATAGAAATGGCTCGTTCATATAATCCTGACCTGATAATAATGGACTATAGAATGCCTATTATGAACGGACTGGAAGCCACAAAGGAAATTAGAAGTTCTCTGACATCAGAAAAGGTGCCGATTATTATGTATACCGGGTACGCCAAAGAACTGGATATGCAGGAAGCGATAATCGCAGGCTGTAACGAAGTTGTTTACAAGCCAATTAATACTAAAGACTGGATGCAGATTATTTACAAGTATATCGGGATTGAATAAAACTTTTATTTTTTGTAATTTATTTTCAACATTTTAGTACCCGAGACGTATTCTTCTATTACCGGCTCTGTAATATTATTAATGTTATTTATCAGCTCTTTTATGCGGTTGATCTGCTCATTTATTAATGTCAGAACACTCACAAGTTCTTTATCTTTTTGCAATTTTAATCTTGTTTCCAAAAGTCCCATGGCCATTACCATAGCCGCCAAAGGATTGTTTATCTCATGATTTAGGGAGACAGCCATTTGAGAGATAGTGGCGAGTTGCTCGGACTTGGCTTGCATGTTCATAAGATTTTTCAGGTCTGCGGCCATTTCATTGAGCGATTTAGCCAGTTGTCCGAATTCATCGATATTATTAGTCTGAATTTGATGGTCCAGATTTCCCTTACGGTAGATTTGTAATCCTGTATAAATGCTTTTAATCGGTTTTTCCAGAATGAAAGAGATAAGAAATCCGAGGCCCAGAAAGACACAAACCGAAACCGTTAAAACAACCAGCACCGTTCTTTCCCCCTGATTGATTCCGGACAGAGCTACACGTTCAGCTTGCTTAATCACGTAAGTTACCTGTAGTTTGGGATCGGTTACCATACCAACAATTACCGGTTCGTTATTATATATTACGCGACGAAATGAATTATTTTCTATAGAAATATTGCGTAAAGGATCATTCTTCGTGATTTCCCTGTTTTGCAATATTGAATAATAAAACTCATCTACCATATCCAGGTCAAGAGATGTAGCTTTCTGAATCTGATCAAAAATAGCAACCAAATGTTTCAGGTTAAAGAAAGCCGCGAAAGAATACATATATTCGTCATTTTCAGACAGTACAGGAACAGAGATAAATAATTTATCCTTTATAAGAGCTATATATGGTTTAATCATTTTATTTTTATTTATAGCTTCCAGATATAAGGGCAGGGTAACAACATCCTGACGAGTATCAATAAATTCCTGCGAGACATCCGCCAGCAGAATATTCTGGCTGCTAATGACCAGACATTTGTCTATATCGGGATTATTACGCAGAGAATCATAAAGATAAGCTCCCAGAATAAAAGCATTTTCCAGGTTAAATTGTGTGCTTTTTTGTAAATTATTTAACAGAGCCGTATTTCTCTCAGTATATTTATTAATTTCATTTTTCAGAGTATAGCCCATGTTCAAAAAAGTTTTTTGCTGGCTATCCACTATTGCCCTTTTGGTGATGGTCAGAATAGTCAGAGAGGTCAGCAGTAAGGAAACAGTTATAAGTATAGTGAAAATCAGCAAAAATTTAAAAAGTATTTTGGACCTGAGCAGATCATAAATCAGCAAAACATTAATCAAAGAAAATTTGGATGTATAGATGGTTATATAATCAAGAATAAGCAGACTAAGAAGTATTAAGAACATTAATTGGGTTAAAGAAAATCCTGATGAGGGAATGAAAGTTAAGAGTAACGAAACTGCCAGTGTTACAAAACCGTATAACTGATAGCCCTTTTTATTGAAACTGTAAAAAAGGGCTACAAAACCCAGTGCAAGGTAAGGTACAAGCTTAACCCATAAAGTCACTACAGGTAAAACGAGAGTCAAACCTATGGCAGCCGCCAGAACATAGAGGAGGGGTTTGAATATTTTATCATCCAATTTTTTGTCCATTTTAAGATCGACAACCATAATAATCGGGAAAACAATGGTAAAAGCTAAAAATAAACGATAGACATTTTCCGTTATAAAAGCACCAAAAACAGCATATTCCGTATAACTTTTTATGAAAGAAAGTACGGGAATAAAAAGCAAAAGAATGAACCCAATGATATTAAACTTAAAGATTGTTTTTTCGGTTTTCTTTTCAGTGGAAAAAAATTTATAGGTAAATATCGTACAAACCGATGTAACGATGATAATTGTTAGCAAAGAAATATATAAATATATTGAAGAAGTTATCATCTGTTGGTTAATATTCTAATATATCTTTTTAGAAAATCCCATATTTTACGGCTTTTATAAAGGAAAAAAGTTTAAATGCCCTGGAAAATGGGCATATAGTAGAGGATTGAATGGGGGGCAAAAATTGCCAGGGAAAATGACTAAAAATTGTTATTTATTCATATTATTGCTTGTAATAGCAAACTGTCCGGCTATATCAGAAATTATAGGTGGATATACTACAGACTATATGGACTATGGAGTTGGAGCACGTATCATGGCAATGGGCGGAGCAGGGAGGTCAGTCGTAAAAGACGCATCTTCCGGCTACTGGAACAGCGGTATTTTACCGAATTTGATCGATCTTAGCTTTTCAGCCATGTCTACAACTATTCTGGGCACAACAAAATATGATTATATGGGCGCATCTTTCCCATTGAGCCGTTATGATACATTTGCAGTTAATTATGTGAGCTTGATGATGGACAATCTGGAAATACATACGCAAACCAACAATCCCAGTGCCACACCGGAAGGATATTTTAATGTTTCGAAAAAAGCGGTTATTGTAAGTTACGGAAGAAAGGTTCTGGAAAATTTGAACCTTGGAGTCTCTTGTAAATATGGTATGAGGAATATTTATAACAGCGCAGACAATGTTATAGCGTTGGATATCGGCTATTTCTGGGACCTTGGTACGATAAAAGTAGGTGGTAATGTTCGAAATGTATTTGCGCAAATGTTCGGAGATGCCAGTGATGACAAGTATGAACTGGATGCTGATATAGGCGCTAGTATGCAAGTGGAAAAATTAACATTAAGCTTTGATTTGGCCAGACTCATGAGATCAAAAAGTATTGATTTTTACGCTGGTGCCGAATATGAACTTATGAGTATTAATGATAATATCGGTTTAACTTGCAGGGCGGGCATCAATAGCAATGAAATGAGCCTTGGCCTGGGATGCAGCTTTGTTCCGATTGTAATTGATTATGCATATTTGATACGCAGCTATGGAAGTGAATATATGCTGTCTTTCGGTTTGCAATTCGATGACAATTTTAAAAAAGAAAATTTACAAAAAGCAGAACAATATTATAAAGAAGCTTTGGCCGAACTTAACGAAAACAATTTGGCAAAAGCCACCGAACTGGTCAACCAAGGGGTTAGGATCAGTCGTGAACACGCCAATTTGAAAAAATTAAAATATAGAATGGATCAGGGTACATATTACTTAAACCTTAAGCCGCCTAAAAATTCCAATCAAAACGACAAGATGTTGTTTTCAGATGCTGTGTTTGCTTTTTTCCTTATGGATTATGATAAGGCTGAAGAAAACCTCGAATATCTTATTTTTAAACACGATGACCGAGAAATAAGATCTTTCAGGGATATAGTGGAAAATGACTCCAAAAAAGTATATAAATACAAAAATAAAAATATAATCGGTATTTATCTGGAAGATTCAATAGCTTCCGTTTTGGTGGATAATATAGATAAATCCACGCAGTTACTGGAAAAAGCGACATATTTTGAACCCGATAACACTCTGGCCCTCAAGAGACTTGGCAGTAATTATTTTATTAAAAACGATTCTAAAAAAGCTCTTGAAATCTGGAAAAAAGTGTTGGATATTGATCCTAACGACAAAGAGGTTAAATACCTTATTGAAAAGGCTATCGAAAAAAATTCTGAAGGAAGTAAAACAGAATAGCATGCTGAAAAAAACAGTATTATTATTTATTATTTGCCTATGTTTGCCCATATTATGTTATGCGGATACGGGCGATTATCTGCTTGATTCTTTATACTTCGGAACAAAATTCGATTACGTTTCTCCCAGCGGTTCCGCGGATATTTCCAAATATTCTGTAATCGGCGATAAATATCTGGATATTAGTGTTGAAAATGACCTTTATAACCAAACAGTACAGAAAACTCTGGTTTTTAATGAGCTGGATGTAGCTGCGCAGGAGGCTGATCCTCTGACAATCGTAAGTATCAATGTAACTCCGGACTGGATTTATTTAGAACAAGAAATAACAATAAATATGGAATTTAATAAAGAACTTCAATATTGGTTTATAAAAATTGACAACATTACACCAAATTTTACTTATTATGAAGACAAACATCTATATATCATTTACCGGCCGGCTTCCATAGGGGAACAATCACTACTGATAGACTCTTCACTAAAAGCTTCAGGTGAAGATACGATTGTAAATCTTGCCGCATCTTTTAACCTTGTCGTGGACAGCGGTGAGAAAAAAATCTCAGTGGCTTTAAATAAATTGAAATTTAATGAAGTTCAAGTTGGAAAAAGTACTGAAAAGGCTTTGGATATCTCCCTGCAGGCCAAAAATTGGGAACAGTATCTGGACAATCTGGATCTAATAATTAACTTAAAAAATGGCAGTCCCATAACAAAACTTTCTTTGCTGGATGTAAGCTCTAACCTGGTAATTGCTGAAACGCAAACAATAATTTATAACAGTCCTTTGACTTTTAGTTTAATTACTCAAAATAGTGTGATATTGAGCCAAAATATAGAAAAAAAACTGCTTGTAAGATACGATATCAGTGCAACTGCTCAAGCGGATTCAACCTTTAATATTCAAATGGATTTTTTAAGTTCACATAAAATAACAGGTAATCAGAAACAAATAATAACTACTACCTCTATTTACAGTAATGATATGGTCATTGTCGCCAAAGACAAGCCTGTAATCTATGACCTCTCAATCCCTCAGTTTTCATCGGCGCCTGATAACGTAAATCTTAACCTTATACATTCAATACTACAGGGTAATGTCAGCAATTTGAAATTCAGGTTATTTAATGTAGAAAACAGCCAATATACAAATTGGAATATGATCGCGTATCAGTACGAAACGATACCTTCTACCGATTATTTATACAAAATGACCAACAATCAGTTGACAGGGCTTAACTTGACACATAATTATCATTATTTTCTGGAGGCTCAGCTTATCGGGCAGGTAGAGGGAAGTGTGTTAAGTACGAATTTAATGACAGTTGATCTGACCCCGCCACTAATACCGAACAAATTGATCGTCAACAGCACTCAAATTAACAGTAAATCCGATACTATTCCTTTGCAATTAATCATGGATGTGTCTGACAGCCTTGATCCGGAAAGCGGCCTGTCTATGTATAGAATAGCCAGAAAATCAGCCCTTGAACCTAATTGGACAATTATCTCCTCCGGCAATATTATCAGTTTTAACGGACAAATCATAAATATTCAGGAAAGAAACAATAATTTATATAATTATAAACTTGCCGTACAGAATAAGGCAGGCGCCTGGTCTGATTATAGCGAAGAAACAGAACTAGATTTGCGCAATACAGATATGCTTGATGTACTGTTTAACAGTCCTAATCCGTTTGATAGCAGAATACAAAGCACAAAAATTTATTATTCGTTGCCTGATGAAGCCAATGTTGATCTGGCTATTTATGACATGTTCGGATATCTGGTGAAAAAATGGCAATTCGTAGCCGGAACATTAGGTGGAATGAAAAATAACCAGTTGGAATGGGACGGCACCAATATGTATGGCTTCAAAGTAAGTAAAGGCGGTTATGTGCTGCTTCTGAAAGCAACCGATCGCAGCGGAAAAACCATTGAGAAAAAATATAAAATCGGCGTGATCCACTAATTTTTTTAAACCACTCTTAATCCTTATATTATCTAAGAAAAATGTTTATTCGCTTTTAATAACGGGCATAAGCAAAATGATACACGAAGAGATATGGGGGAAGAGTTTGTTTAAAGTCGAATATTCAAAGATTATAATGACCGTAGCATTATGTGTGATCATGTTCTC
>JAQURL010000034.1 GCA_028715625.1 Candidatus Margulisiibacteriota bacterium
GCATCCGGTCTTTAATTTCATTGGTTATGTGAGGAATAACCTGCACTGTACCTCCCAGGTAATCTCCTCTTCTTTCCTTTTGGATAACAGTGTTATAGATCATACCGGAAGTAACATTATTGATTTTCCCCAGGTTTTCATCGATGAACCTCTCATAATGGCCCAGGTCCAGATCTGTTTCCGCGCCATCATCAGTAACAAACACTTCCCCATGCTGATAAGGAGACATGGTCCCCGGATCAACGTTCAGATAAGGATCAAGTTTTTGAATAAGAACCTTCAATCCTCTATTCTTGAGCACATTTCCCAAAGATGCTGCTGTGATACCCTTCCCTAACGACGATACTACTCCTCCTGTTATAAATACGTATTTAGTCATGAGCCGGTTCTTCTCCTTTCGTTAATATTTCAAGTTTTAACTTGGTTATTCTGCGTTTCATCACGTTTAATACTATAATTTTTATTTTTTTGTCCTCATAAACATCACCTTTTTGCGGCAATTTCCCGAGTTTATCCACCACAAAACCGGCAATCGAGTCATAATTATCCGCTTCAGGGATAGCAATGTCCAGTTCTTCATTCAAGTCGCCGACATTGGCCAATCCGTTAACCAGATATATGTCCTCACCGATTTTTTCAAACATCAGGTCTTCTTTGCTGTCATCGTATTCATCATGAATATCTCCGACTATTTCTTCGATAATATCTTCTATAGTAACCAGGCCGCTTATGCCTCCATATTCATCAACAACCATAGCCACATGCACTTTTTTCTTACGCATTTCCCGCAGCAGGTCGTCTATACGTTTACTTTCAGGAACAAGAAAGGGTTCACGAAGAATCGTACGGATATATTCGACATTGTCCCGGTCATTACTGTTGACCAGAAGTAAATCCTTGGCATAGACAAAACCGATAATATTATCCTTACCGTCAGCGTAAACCGGTATTCTTGAATGCCAGTGCTGCTTGATCAAATTTATCATCTTTCTGGGAGTAGTATTAATATCCACAGAAATAATAGCAGTTCTTGGCGTCATAATTTCTCGTACTACTATATCACCAAATTCGATTATGGAAGTAAGCATTTTTTCTTCTTCTTCTTCGAGAATCCCTTCCTGCAAACCCATATTAATAAAAATTTTAATTTCTTCCTCGCTTAGCAACGATCCCTTTTCCAGCGCCTTGCCTCCTGTAATTCGCGTAATAAACTTGGTAAGAACATAAAGTACTTCAATAACCGGATACAATACATAGGAAAACCAGTAAATAGGTCTGCTGAAAAACAGACCAACCGCTTCAGGCAATTTCAGAGCGATGGTTTTTGGTACCAGTTCTCCCAATATCAACAGGACCAGGGTCATAAATACCATGGTAATAGTTGTGATCAGAGCTTCATTATGTATGCCCAGCCTGCCCAACATATCCACAAACAAAAAAGTGGCGGTTATTGACGCCAAAATGTTGATCATGGTGTTACCCAAAAGAATAGTTGTAAGCATACGACCGGGTTTTTCATAAAGTTTTTCCAGAAACTTTACATTTTTCTTTTTTTCAGCAGCCAGTTTTTTACGTTTGATACTGTTCAGCAGGGTCAGGGAAGTTTCAGATGAGGAGAAAAAGGCCGACAGACACACCAGTCCAATTAAAACTATAATTTGTATTATATAAGAATTATCATCCATTTAAATTAGTCAGTAAACTCCATAGCTTATTATAAAATACCAGAAAACCAATGACAACCGCAAATACAGAGGCGACCAATACAGCCCCTGCGGCTACGTCTTTAGCGAGCTTGGCGCGAATATGTTCCTTCTTGGTGAACAAATCCACAGTAAATTCAATGGCCGTGTTTGTTAATTCGGTAATAACAACGATACTGATGGCTATTGTCAAAAGTATCCAGTCAAAACGGCTTATTTTGAAGAACAAACCGGCAATTATTACTAAAATAGCAATAATCAGATGAACCCTGAAATTTCTTTCCCGCACAAAAGCATAATAAAGACCTGACAGGGCGTAGTATAAAGACGAAAAAAAATTCCTGTTTTTAAATGATTTTCTCATTAAATCCTTTCAGTAAAAATGATTCATACTCACACATAATAGCATATTCCTTGTCTGTGACATGATCATAACCGACAACATGCGCGAAAGCATGCGCTATTATCTTGGCCAGTTCTTTGCGCAGGCTGGTTTTAAAACGACGGGCATTTTGTTTAACAGTGTCCAAAGAGACATAAATATCGATGAGTTGTTGTGCAGTCTCGTTCAGGCAAAAAGTTAAAACATCTGTCGGTTTATTTTTCTTACGATAGAGCTTATTCAGTTCCTGTATGTAGGAGACTGAGACAAAAGTCAGAGAAATTTCCGGTTCTGTAAGTGTCGTTCTGGGGTGCACATGGTTTACGACCTTTTTAATATAGGCCTTTTCTTTGTCTGGTGTATTTAAAAAATTTAACTTAACTTCCTTTTTCATCACTGGCTTTTTCTTTAGCTTCCGGATATTTGATACGCGCATGATATTGACTGGCAGTTACATTAAAAAATACCAGTTTAACACGCTCGATATCTGATAAAGAAAGATTGGAGCAATCCAGCTGACCGTCTTCCAACTTGTCTTTTACAATTTTGTCTATCAGGGCCATAATCTTGGCCGGGCTAGGTTTATCCAGGGTTCGCACAGCGGCTTCCACACTATCCGCCAGCATGATGATCCCGCTTTCTTTGGATGAAGGTTTGGGACAGTCATAACGAAACTGGCTTTCATCTACCACATCATTCATGGTAATCTTGAGCATTTTGTGATAAAAGTATACCAGCAGTCCTGTACCATGATGTTCCACTATAATATTCTGGATTTCTCTGGGTAACTTGTTTTTCTTGGCAATCTCCAAACCATCTCTGGGGTGGCCAAGAATTTTCAGAGCGCTTAATGTCGGCATGGCAGCGTCATGAGGATTTATGCCATGGCTGATATTCTCAATAAAATACTCCGGTTTTTTCAGCTTGCCTATATCATGATAGTAGGCTGCTACCCTGGCCAGGATGGAATTTGCCCCTATTTCCTCAGCGGCGGCCTCAGCCAGATTGGAAACCATCAAACTATGATAATAGGTACCTGGAGCTTCGCTAAGCATATGTCGCATCAATTGATTATTAAGGTCGCCATAGTCGAGAAGTTTCAGGTCTGTAGTAATATCAAAAATTTCTTCAAGATAAGGGACTGTACCGATAGCCAGAATAATAGAAATTACACTGTTAAAAAACACCTGGATCATATGAATTAGCACAATTTTATAGGGAGAGTGGCTGACATTAAGTTCGATGATCATAACTATAAAAGCTGCCAGCACCCCGATAATAACGCCCACCAGCGGCAAATCACGACGTTTTTTGAAATACTTGATAAAAATATTGGTTACCATGGTAGTGATCAGGATATATAAAGCAGCCTGGGGATTGGCATTAAAAAGCAAAAGAACGAGGATGGCGTTAAACTGGGATAGATGCAGCGACAGTTTCTCATAAATCAGGAAACTGAACAAAAAGGTAAAATAAACAACCGGTATTAAATACGCCCCAGCCAGGTATTCGGGAAAACGGTCATACAGCAGCAATGCATAAATAATTAAAAAATAAACGGATTCCAGTGAAAACATTAAAAAAAGTTGTTTGTTGCTGGGGCCAACATAATAAGTCATGCGGCTTTCCAGTACAATTACCAGGAAAACTATACTTAAAACAACAGTGAGGAATTTGCCCCATTGCATCTGTTTGCGGTACAATCCGGTTTTTTCCAGGATTTCCAGGGTTAAAGGTGAAATAATATCATTGCGGTAAACTATGGGCTGGCCTTTTTTGATTATTGTGGACTGCGGTATAAAACTGCGTTTGACTTCCTCCATCTTGGACAATGTATCCACCTCACTGAAGATCATATTGGGATTAATAGCCGCACTAAGGATATCCAGAATAGCGTTCTGATATTTTCTATCCAGGTCTACTTCCTTAAACTTGTCCATAATAACGGTTTTTATATCCTCGGTACTGATAATCCCTTCGGCATAAATATTTTTAACCAGCTGCTGACTGATAAATTCGATAAAGGATAATGAGTCTCTATCCTGTTTTAATAAAAAATTAATAGTTCTCGGTTGTATTTTGAGTTTATCCGTAATGTTTTCAGAGACCATTTTAAATTTTCTATCATCCTTGAAACCGACAAAAAAATTCATCAGTACCAAATCGGTGTGATTCTCAATCATAAGGTCTCTTCTATATACTTTTTTAACTTCTTCGATTTTCTGTTTTAAAAGCTTTTGGGATATCTGTTCGTCTTCAGAGGTTTCAATCTCAAACTGTTTTGGGCTTATAACATTGACAGGACTGCGCATTCCAACTCTCAAATTCTGATTTCGAGGAAAATACAACAAGGAAATCAAAAAAATCAGGAATAAACCAAAAAAGAAATAAATCGCGACCTTGGTCAGGTTATACCCGGCCAGGAATCGAAAAATATTCTTTATTCTACTGTCTTCTGTATGATAATTTCGTTCAGACAATACTGGCTCCTAAACCGATCAGTTTTTCAGTAATATTCTCATAACCTCTTAAAATATGCTGCACATTGTAAAGCGTGGTTTCCCCTTCTGCAGCCAGTGCAGCTATAAGTAAAGCCGCACCGCCCCTTAGATCCATTCCTTTGACTGAAGTGCCTGATAATTTATTGATACCGTGAATAATGGCTTTCTTACCGTCAATTTCAATATTGGCGCCCATACGGTTCATCTCCATTACATGCATAAAACGGTTTTCAAAAATTGTTTCTGTTATTGTGCTTTTGGTATCATCAAGCGTAGTTAGAAAAGCCATCAAAAGCGGCTGCATATCAGTAGAAAATCCCGGATAAGGTTCGGTTTTGACATTTACAGCTTTTAATTTCTGACCATTGGTTTTTACACGCACTGTCTCATTATCAATAATCTGAATATTAACACCTATTTTTTCCATAACCTGCAATATGTCATGAATATGTTCCACCTTAACCTTTTTCAGCACCACATCACCTCTGGTAATAGCTGCAGCCAGCAAAAAAGTGGCCGCTTCGATACGATCAGGAATCACAGAGTATTCAATTCCTTTTAACTTCTCCACACCCTTTATTTTGATGGTATCGGTACCTGCTCCTGTTATATCCGCTCCGGCTTTATTCAAGAAATCAGCCAAATCTACAATTTCCGGCTCCCTGGCCACATTTTTCAATATGGTAGTACCTTTGGCCAGCGACGCAAACATCATCAGGTTTTCCGTAGCGCCGACGCTGGGAAAATCCATATTAAATTTGGCACCCGCCATTTCTTTATCAGACTTGAGTATTACAAAACCATGTTCTACCCTGATATCAACTCCGAAGGCTTCAAATCCCTTCAAATGAATATCCACAGGCCTTGAACCTATAGAACAACCGCCGGGATAAGGTACCTTGGCAAATCCGGCCCTGGCCAGTATAGGGCCGGCGACCAGAAAGGAAGCACGCATATTGGTTATCAGTTCATATGGAGCTACATGCCGCACATCAGCCGCGCCCCACACCCTGACCAGATTATTGGTAAATTCTGCTTTCAGGCCCAGGCTGCGCAGCAGGCGTATGGTTGTAATAATATCCGTGAGATTGGGTACATTGCTAATCTGACTTTCGCCATCCAGCAGAACTGTGGCTATAAGTATAGGCAAAGCTGCATTTTTGGAACCGTTAATGCGTACATCACCTTTTAATACTGTAGGTCCCTGAATAGTTATTTTAGACATCGGTTAAGGATTTTGTCCCTTTTTTTTAATCTGAAAATAAAAATTGCATAAAAAAACTAATATAAAGCCTATAATTGTTCCCAGTACAAGCCCCATTACCGAACGATAAAATGAAATAAATATCGGTGAATGAATATGACAAAAAGTATTTATCATGGAAATGGAAGCAACGGAAGCGAAAGTCAGCATCAGGTATTTAATGGACTGCTTAACCCTGGGGTTATTCCAGAAATAGATGGCAAGAATAAGCAAAGGATAACCGAATAATATTTCCTTGGTACGTGGTCTAACGATAAATATCTGTTCTAAAAGTTCACGAAAACGAAGCTCATAATCACCGAAAACCAGAATGCCGGTATTACCTGTTCGAAAAATATAAAAAAAACTGAATATTATAAACAAAACAGCGCCTACGAGAAAGAGTACCGTTAATTGTTTGGATAAAAAACGTCTGACGGAAAAATAAAGATACTGTATGCGCTCCGGCTTCACAAAAAAATAAATGAGCAACAGGATCACAGGAGTGAACACTGCCAGTTTAACTCCTTTGAAGCCCCAGATATTCCAAAAATAATTCGGGTCAAAAAGCAGGTTCTGGATAGTAATTCCAGCGAACAAACTTCCCGAAAACAACAGAAAAAGAATAGTGGCGTATTGCCGGTAATCTGGTATTTTAGAAGAAGATTTTAATAAATGTTCGATCCAGGCAAACAAAATTACCGGACTGATAATCGCTACCAGAAGGGCTTGAATTTTATTGAGAAGATATTCGTGTCCTGTGAACAAAAGCACAAAAATACCCAGGACATACAATATCAGGAACAATCTAATCCATTTCTTTTCCAAGCCAAATAAAAATATTCTGATAAATCCCAGAATTATTATAAAAACCGTCAGATAAGACAGATAGGTGAAAGGAGAATGAATAAATTTTTTGTACGGGTTATCTTTGATAACCCCAACATGATAGCCCTTTCTCTCAAGGTTTTCCCGCAGTCTTTTAAGAAAAGATGAATTGTAGGCGTAGGCGTTAACCTGTCCGGAAGCGACATACGGTTCAATATAAAGAATACGACAATTACGCTCCTGCACCGCCCTTAGAGCTTGATTCAGGTATATCTGGTCATTATTCTTCAACATTTCAATATAATGAACCTTGATTGCCTTTTTAGAAGATTTTAAAGCCAAACCCTGACGCCCTTTTTGCGAACCTGTAAACAGCTCTACAAGGCCATAATTTTTGTTGATTTCATCCAGTTTGTATAAAAGGGTAGGAAGATAATCAGGATAACCCATCACTTCATCACCGGTAAAAAGAATAGTATTCAGAGAATAATCCTGCAAACGGGAAATTTTGTAAGCCAGGTTTTCTTCAGTAAAAACCGAGAAATTCACAAAAGCAGGCATCACATCAATACCCATTTCATTAAGCTGGCCGGCTTTGTCGGTATTAATATCCAGCGGAAGATCCAGTAATTCTTTGGAATCGGCGACAACTTCCAGTACATTAAGCCCCAAATCCCTAACCCTTTGTTCTCCAAGCTTTATTTCCAGGCTGCGTTTAACATAATCAAATGTACTGTTTTCATCAACAATAATATATATATAAGCGGGCTGAACAGTATAATCGCGGGGAAGCCTGGAATATATGATAGTATTGGCCCGTTGTACTATGCGGTTATTATTAATAAGATCACTGCCCTTTATATAGGTAAGCTTGGCCGCGTCCGCCAACTGCCTTAAAGTTTCTTCTTTAAGTACAATAGAACTAAGCCCGGCCAGTTTAAAATTTTTAATCAAATCAAGAGTATTAAAACCGGTTAACAAATAAATTTTATCAATGGCGTCATAAGAGTATACAACTTCCACTGTCTTGTTCCGGCTATCCCATAAACTGCGCTGATACATGGGTACTAAGGAGGCGAAAAACAAAACAAGCAAAAGAGGAGAAATTTTTAATAAGGTTTTTTTATCAAACATGTAGACTCCGACTCTATGTTAACGATTCTTGTTTAAAATGTAAATATGCTTCTATAAAGCCATCCAGTTCGCCGTCCATGACGGCCTGGACATTACCGGTTTCATATCCGTTACGATGATCCTTAACCAGATTATAGGGATGAAATACATACGAACGGATTTGGTTGCCCCAGCTGATTTCTCTGTTAGCCTCAGCCACACTGCCTAATTTGTCCTTCTGTTCCTGTTCATTTAACCTCACCAGCTTGGAAAGCAGCATTTTCATGGCAACTTCTTTATTCTGAGCCTGCGAACGCTGGTTCTGGCACTGGACTACAATATTTGTGGGTAGATGTGTGATCCTGACAGCGGAATCAGTTTTATTGACATGTTGTCCGCCTGCGCCGCTGGATCTGTATGTATCAATACGGATATCTTCAGGCTTGATAATAACTTCCTTGCTTTCTTCAATTTCCGGTATGATATCCACTGAAGCGAAAGAAGTCTGACGTTTGTTATTGGCGTTAAAAGGCGACAGACGCACCAACCTGTGTATACCATGTTCGGCTCTGAGCAGTCCATAGGCATAATCGCCATACACAGCCAATGTAACACTTTTCAGGCCGGCTTCTTCTCCTTCGGAAATATCCAGAATTTCATATTTGAAACCTTTTTTTTCTATCCAGCGAATATACATACGCAGCAACAATTGCGCCCAATCCTGAGCATCAGTTCCCCCTACTCCGGCATTAATGGTAAACAAAACATCATTCTGATCATAGGTACCGTTGAGCAATGTTTCCAGCTCCAGGGCAGCGTAAGCGTCTTTGATCTTTTTGTAATAAGAATGGACTTCCGCTGCAAACGACTCATCCTGCAAGCTCATTATTTCTCCCAGATAATCCGCGTCTTCTTTTAATTTCTTAAAATTTTGCAGCGTATCTTTTAATGATTTATTTTTACGATTCAGAGCTGTTACTTTTACCGAATCTTTCCAGATATCTTCCTGTTGCAGCTGAAGATCCAGCATTTCAATTTCATTTTGCAGCTGAGGGAGGTCAAAGATAGTCTCCGAGAATTTTTATTTTCTGTCTTAATTTTTCTATTTCACCGGTTAATTCTTCGTACATAAATTTATTACTCCTTTATCGCCTCTTCCCCTCTTATCCCCTTCTCCGCCCGCGGAGACGGGGAAGAAAGTCCTTTCTCCGTTTACGGAGAGAGGATTTAGGTGAGAGGCGAAACGCTATTTATTCCCACAGCACTTTTTATACTTTTTACCTGAACCGCACGGACAAAGGTCATTACGGCCTACTTTATCTTTGGTATTAACAACCGGCTGCTGCGAAGGTTGATCGCCGGAAAGATCTGCTGCCTGATAGGATGTTACTTTATAGCTTTCCTGTTTGGCAGCAAGTTTTTCCGCTTCTTCGTCACTGATAATCTGCACTTTATAAATACTGCCGATCACTTCCTGCTCCACGGCATTCATCATATCCTGGAACATATCATAACCTTCACGCTTGTACTCCAGAAGAGGGTCTTTCTGAGCATAAGCCCGCAAACCTATACCGTCGCGCAGCAGATCCATATTTTTCAAATGTTCTATCCAGCGCATATCCAGAGTATGCAGATAAATCAGTCTGGAAACGGTCAAAATATCCGAGGGAGAGAACCTGGAGATATATTGCCTGAAATACTCCCGGGCTGTCTTCAAGATATAATCTAAAATCAGATTGCGTTCCGAATATTTCTTGTAATCATATTCGGCCGGCACCAGTTGCTTTATTTCCCTGATCAATTCAGCCCAGTCCACATCCCTGCTTTTTATGCTTTCAGGATAGTAATTGTTAAAGATAAACTGTATCTGGTACTCAATAATTTCATCATATTTTTCAATGAGCTGCTTCTGTTCAAGAATACGACGCCGCTGCTTATAAATTATGTCACGCTGCTTGTTCATAACGTCATCATATTCCAGCAATTGTTTACGAATATTAAAATGGTACATTTCGACTTTTTTCTGGGCCCTTTCAATTGAACTGGAAATCATTTTATGCTCAATAGGTGTTTCATCATCAAAACCCAGTGATTCCATTATTTTTATAATCCGGTCAGAACCGAACAGACGCATAAGCTCATCTTCCAACGAAACATAAAACTTCGTATAACCAGGGTCTCCCTGTCGTCCACAGCGACCGCGCAGCTGATTATCAATACGCCGGCTCTCATGCCGTTCCGTGCCGATTACGCACAAGCCTCCCATCTGTGCTATACCTTCGCCCAGTACAATATCGGTACCGCGTCCTGCCATATTGGTGGCAATAGTTACAGCCCCTCTTTGACCGGCTTTGGCAATAATTTCCGCCTCACGTTCATGATACTTGGCGTTCAAAACATTATGCGGGACATTTTTTTGTTTTAGCATTTTGCTTAGAAGTTCGGATACTTCGATGGAAATGGTACCGACCAGCACAGGACGCCCCTTTTTATTCAGCTCGGCAATTTCTTTAACCACAGCTCTGAATTTGCCCATTCTGGATTTATAAACAGCGTCAGCGGCGTCTGTTCTTATTATCGGCTGATTGGTCGGTATTTCTATTACTTCCAGACCATAAATCTTATCAAATTCCGCGGCTTCTGTAAGAGCAGTACCGGTCATCCCGGCCAATTTTTCAAACATTCGGAAATAATTTTGCAGGGTAATGGTAGCGAGAGTCTGACTTTCCTGCTGAATTTTTAAATTCTCAACTGCTTCTATAGCCTGATGCAAACCGTCGCTGTAACGACGGCCATTCATCAAACGACCTGTAAATTCATCTACAATAATAACTTCATTGTCCTTTACAATATAATCCACATCCCGTCTGAACAAATGTATGGCCTTTAAGGACTGCACCAGCATATGGGCCTTGTCCATATTTTCTATATCGTAAAGATGTCCTATATGCATGGCTTTTTCAGCGAAATCCATTCCGGCCTCTGTGAGTACAATATTCTTATTTTTTTCATCAATCGTGAAATGCTCTTCTTTTTTCATCCGTTTGGCAATAATAGCCTGTTCCTTATATTTATCGGTATTCTCGTCCACTACACCTGAAATAATTAGCGGGGTCCGGGCTTCATCAATAAGAATGCTGTCAACTTCATCGACAATAGCGTAATGCAGATTTCGCTGTACACACTGGCTTAAGTCGCTGGCCATATTATCTCGCAAATAGTCAAAACCAAATTCATTATTGGTACCATATATAATGTCACAGGAATATGATTGTTTGCGGATTTCCGTGTCCATCATATTCTGGATAAGTCCTACAGTTAATCCCAGGAACTTATATATTGTGCCCATCCACTCACTATCACGTCTGGCCAGATAATCATTCACTGTAACAATAAATACACCTTTACCTGTCAGGGCGTTAAGGTAAGCGGGAAGCGTCGCCACGAGAGTTTTTCCTTCACCGGTTTTCATTTCGGAGATATTACCCTCATGCAGTACCATCCCACCGATAAGCTGGACATCAAAATGCCGCATTTTCAGTACACGCTTTGATGTCTCCCGCACAACGGCAAAAGCTTCAGGCAGAATAGCCTCAAGGGTTTCGCCTTTTTTCAATCTTTCTCTGAAAATTCCAGTCTGCGCGGCCAGGTCCGTGTCAGATAATGAGGCATACCTTTCTTCCAGGCTGTTTATCAGCTTAACTGTTTTGGAATAAGTTTTGATTCTTTCCTGGGCTGTTAAACCAAAAAATATTTTTCTGACAATGTTGAACAATTAATCTCCTAGAACTCCGGTTCAATGAGCCCGAAATTGCCGTCTTTTCTTTTGTAGATTACATTCATTTCCTGGCTTTTATCGTTCATGAACGCTAAAAATTCCAGTTTCAGAGACTGCAACTGCAGCATGGCTTCATCGGGGGACATTGGTTTTAGTCGTTGTTTACTAATAATAATCTCCTGCTGACCGGCGCTATCTTCATCAGCAGTTCTTTTATCTATCTTTTCAATTTTCTGGGAGACCTTGTCACCTTTACGATCTTTAAGTTTTTCTTTATATTTCTTGAGCTGTTTTTCAATTTTTTCAAAAAGAAGGTCTATGGCAGCGTACATATCTGAACTTTCTTCTTTAGCCTGCAATATAGCGCCGTGCACATGAACGGTCACTTTGGCTTCATTGGCTTTTTCCGGTGACTTGTTGTCGTGATAAACCATCTCCACTTTGCCGTTTTCTATGGCTTCGGCAAAATAATGTACAATCTTACCTATTTTTTTCTCAGCATAAGTTTTTAATGCTTCAGTCATTGCCAGGTTCTGTCCGGATACAATAATCTGCATAATTGGGTCCCTCCTGAATATTATTAATTGTGTGTATTATAGCCTATATCTGTCAGCTTTCAAATTACAAAATTGGGTATCTTGATTATCGGGCTTGAAATTCCTGAAAAATCAGGTTTTTAAAGGCTTCTATCCGATCTTTATACGGAGTATAATAAATATTGATATTACCTCTGTCTGTATCTTCCCAGTAATATGGTTCAAAAATCTTCAAAAGAGCAAACTGCTTTTCTAAAAACTGTTTAAATTTTTGCTCGCCCAGGACCTTCAGGTCATCCAGAATATCCTCTTTGATCATTTCCACAAAGACGGTTTCTTCATGTTCCAAATAAAACAGGGCCAATGCAATCTGTACCAGTCTGACCTTGCTAATCATCATATCCTCAGTGCTTTTGTTTTCCTCCATCATCTCGGGCGGTTTATCTATTTCCAACAAATACTGCAGAAGTTTGACCTGGACCTGCTTATCCATATTTTTTTCATAAACCGAAATGAGTATCCTGTTCATCTCAAAAGCGATTGTGTCGACCACAAAATACAGGTTGGCCAGAGCTGCCTGCTTGTAACATTCATTACCGTAATAATGCAGGTAGTAAAAAGCGCGTTGCAGCAGATCCGGCTGTTTCATCTGTATAAGCAACTCCATGAGTAACCTGTAATGATAAACCAGATTATACAAATTTCGATGCTCGTTTTCTTTTACAGCATGCTTGAAGGCAAATCTGAACAGTGTATTAAGGTGCACCAGTATCAAATCCAGGAAATCTTTGTGATCAGTTGTATCCGGTATTATTTTAACTACCTGCACAATTTCCGAAGCGGTTAACGCGGCCATATCAAATTGGTTGTTTTCTATAAAGACCTGATAAGCATTGCCCATAATCCGTAAACATTTTTTTTCAAAAAATAGATCATATACCTCATGACCTTTTAAAGACTCAAACATAGTCCTGAAAGATATGTCCCGACGCATGGTCTGAGTGATACGGAAAAGGGAACCGGGCAATTTGGACTTGTTTTGTTCATAAAAAATCAGTACATCCCTGAACTCGCTGAGTATCAGCGATTTTGTTTCTTTGAAATGGATATAATTTAAAAGGTCATCAAACTGGTTCAGGGAAGCAAAAAGCTGCCCCTGATAACTTTCAGTTTTATTCAGATTGATGTCCAGGGCATGAGAATGACTAGCCAGGAACCTGATATTCCTAATAATTTCAGCTTTTATTTTGGAAATAATTATTTCCGGTTTGGTTAAACGCAAAATATAAAAAATATAAGGAAAGGCCAGAACTATGGACATGGTCATAAAAATATTAATATTCAGGAACTGACTGGCTACACTGTGCGGAGCGCTGAATATGAAATGCACAGCGGACAGTACAATAAACCACACATAAAAAAGGCTTATCCAGTCTTGCATGTATAAGTCGATCAACTTGATAATATTTTGCGACGCAATTGAAATGACGATGAGCAAGGTTCCCAGAACAAACGCCGGAACAGCTATCCAGTTATTGGAGCCGAAATCAATCCCTGTTCCCATCGTGAAACGGGATATAGTCCCGAGAAAAAAAGTATTAACTATCCAATCCAGACCATAAATAAAAACAAGATTCAAGAAAAATGATACTATCATCCGTCGAAATGTTTTGGACATGCTCATATTGTACTGACAATAATGCGGACGGGCAATATTACAGATTTTCCAAAATATACTTTGTATCCAGCTGGTTGATCAGCTGTTTGGTAAGCTCTATTTTCTTTTTATCGTTTATTGTGACCTTGACATTCAGGTTGCTGACTTTTTTGGCTGTTTCATAGGTATCCTCTCCCACACTGAGTACAGGTATATTGATTTTTTTTATAAGATTAAAGACATTTTCCTTAGGTAAAATGCCACCCGTTATCAGAATTCCGGCCAGTCTGTTCTCGGTGGACAGCATACATAAAGAGATCGCGGCCAGCAGTACATCCTCACGGTCGCCAGGTGTAATGAGCAGACTACCCTTTGCCAAATGAGTGAGCACATAATGCGGGGTCATAGCCCCAACCACGATATTCACAATGTTCTCATACAAAGTATCGCCTTCATTTAGTACATCTGCCTTCAGAGCTTCCTTGACCAGAAACATATTGGGTGAAGACAGGCTCTGATAATATGGAATAAAACCAAGTACTTTCAGGCCATAGTTGTTGAGGCCCTGAGTAAGCAGCTTGGTAACTTTTTCAATTTTATTGGGATAAATTTTATTGATAACAACACCCAGAACTTCCACTCCTTCTTTATCAAAAAGAGCTTTGTTTAACATAATTTCGTCTATGGTATTACCAATACCGCCGGGTGCAATGAGTATTACCTTGGAGTTAAGTATTTTAGCCACTCTAGCGTTGCTCAAATCCAGCACCGACCCCACACCAGCGTGGCCTGTGCCTTCGACCAGCATATATTCTCTATCATAAGACAGTTCCTGAAAACTATAGATAAGCTTGTTCTTCAGTTGGTCTTTTCTGTTAGCACGTTCCAGAATATATTCCTCGGTGTAGCCTGAAGGTATGGCAATGGGACTGGTCAGCTTGATATCTACATGCGATTGAAATATATGTTCAATAAGATAAGAATCTTTATCTATCTGCTCGTCATTCACCACTACATATTTTTGTCCGACAGGCTTGATAAACCCTACCTTCTTTTTAATAGTCTGAAAAAAATTGTAGAGAATAATCGACAGAGTGGTCTTGCCGTCGCTTTGTCCGGACGCAGCTATAAAAAGGTTTTTACTGGTCATATTTACCCTTCCCTTAATGATAATATAGCATTTTCCGATTACTTACGCTACCAGAGCAATAAATACATTAAAAATATTCGATATTTCTCCGGTTTTTTTCTGCTGATAGCTTGGAACTCATCCCCAGCCCTTCTCTTACAAAGAGAAGGGAGCAAAAAACCCCTACTCATTCCTCCTCTCGACAAGTGGAGGATGCCGTAAGGCAGGTAGGGTTTTATTATAGAGGGGTTAGGGGTGAGTTCACCCCGGCAGTCGGACACACCTTTACACATTCACCGCAGCCGTCACAAACAGTTTGCGCCAGGTGATGATTAAATTCCGGTTTCATGCGCGTGGCAAAACCACGATTTATAAAACCGAAAACGTAAAGCTTTTTCAGGTCTTCACAAACCCTGACGCACGAGGAACAATTTATACATTTATCTATTTCCATTTTGATCTGCGGGTGCGAGAAATCCTTGGCATAGGTACGTCTTTCACCTGCAAAATTTTTCTGATCGGCGCCATATTCATCGGCATATTTTTTTAATAAACAATCGGTTATGGCCACACAGCCGCATTTCAGACACCGTTCAGCTTCAGCCTGCATGTCTGTTTCCGGCTGTGACTGCTCTATCTGCGCAAAGGAAGTTTTTCGGCCAGCAATATCAAGTTGCTGCAAAGGTCTTCTCTGAATTTTTTTATATTCCGCAAACATTTCTTCAGGAAGAGTATTCAATTCTCCGCATAAAGAAACAAAAGGAACTTTCTCGCCAACTACTTCCTGCTCCTGTAAATACTGAATTACAGAATGAGCTGCCTTGCGGCCATGAGCAACTGCCGTAACTACCAGGTCCGGACCGGTTAAAACGTCCCCAATTACAAAAATCCTGCAATCATTTTTTAGTTGAAAAGTTTCATTGTCCGCAAGAATTTTACCCTTATTGTCTTTTAAAGATTCAGATAAAAAGGATAAATCAGCATGCTGCCCTATAGCGCTAATGATATTATCCGTTCCCAGAACGAAATCACTGCCTTCCACAGGTACGGGTTTTCTGCGTCCACTGGCATCCGGAGTACTTAGCTGCATCCGCTGACATTTTAATATTAATTTATTATGCGCTTCTTCAATTTGAAGAGGAACCGCAAGAAACTCAAAAACTATACCTTCCTCTTCGGCTTCTGCAATTTCGTCTTTAGCCGGCATTTCCTCTGCTGACCTGCGATACAAAACTTTAACTTTACTACCCAAACGAATTGCGCTTCTGGCCGAGTCCATAGCAGTATGCCCACCACCAACCACTACAATTTCTTTGCCTAATACCGGTTTATTACCGCTATTTAACTGTTGTAAAAAATCCAGCGCTTTCAGAACTTTTGGGTTGTTTTCCCCTGAAATGCTAATGTCATTAGACAACTGACAGCCGATTGCCAAAATCACAGCATCGTGATTTTTGTAAATTTCCTGCCAGCTGATTTGTTTGCCAACTTCGCAATCGAACTTAACGGCAATACCCAACTGCTTGATAATCGCATCAAACTCAATATCCACAATTTCTTTGGGCAGACGATATGCAGGTATGCCATATCTTAGCATACCGCCGGATTTAGGCTGCTTCTCATAAATAACAACATTATATCCCAGCAAACGCAGATAATAGGCAGCGCTGATACCGGCCGGACCCGCGCCGATAATGGCTATATTTTTGGATCTGTCGATTTTTCCAGGTTCGGGCAGGAATGGGCCTCCGGCGGCGATTTCCTTCTCAGAAATAAATCTTTTTTGTATGCCTATTCTTACAGGCTCGTCTACTCTGTTCCTGCGACAGGCTTTTTCGCACGGCTTTGGACAAACTCTGCCCAGGATATTGGGTATAGGTGCTTTTTCTCTGATAAGTGCCGCGGCTTCTTTGTATTTGCCCTGGGCTTCCAGGGCTAAAAAACCCTGGATATCGATCATGGCCGGGCAGCCCAACTGCTTACACGGTGCGACACAATCCCCGAAATGGTCGGATAAAAGCAGTTCCAGAGCCATTTTTCTGGTAGAAATCACTTTAGGACTGTTTGTTTCTAAGATCATACCTTCGGAAATCTGAGTTGAGCAGGCAGGCACTAATTTGCCACCCGCGGAAACCAGCTCCACCACACAAATCCAGCAACTGTTGAAATGTTCCAACTTGTCATCATGACAAAGGGTCGGAATGGAAATGCCCAGCCCGGCTGCCGCTTTTAGAATTGTAGTATTCTCAGGAAAAGAATATTGTTTATTATTAATGGTAATGTTTATCAAAGCTATTTATTTCCTTTTTTCCGTCATCCTTCGTCCCGCCTACGCTAAAGCTTCCGTCTTCGCTGAAGCTTCGCCGAGACAAGTCGTCGAGGCAAGCAAGCTCAGGATGACGTTTCGTTTCACCTTTCACTTTTCACGATTCACTTTTTTTCCACTGCCCCAAACCCGCATACATCAGCGCAAACACCACATTTCGTACATAGTGACTGGTCTATGAAATGCGGCTGTTTTCTCTGACCACTGATAGCCTTGACCGGACAATTTTTTGCGCATAAAGTGCATCCTGTGCATTTATCGGCTTTGATCTCAAATTTTATCAAAGCTTTGCAAACTCCAGCCCTGCATTTTTTATCCTGAATATGCTCCAGATACTCGTCTTCAAAATATTTCAAAGTGGTTAAAACCGGATTAGGCGCGGTTTTGCCCAACATGCACAAAGAAGCCGAGGTTATTTTTTCTGCCAGGTCTTTCAATTTTTCCAGTTCCTTGATACTGCTTTTGCCCTCGGTTATGCGCTCTAAAATTTCCAGCATCCGCTTCGTACCTATACGGCAGAATGTACATTTGCCGCAAGACTCCTGTTGAGTAAAATTTAAAAAATATCTGGCGATATCCACTATACAGGTATCATTATCCATGACAATAATTCCGCCGGAACCCATAATAGCTCCGGTTGCAGCCAAAGACTCATAATCAACGGTTGTGTCCAACAGCCTATCCGGCAAACATCCGCCTGAAGGTCCGCCCAGCTGCACAGCTTTTACTTTTTCTCCGGAAATTGTGCCTCCGCCGACCTCATAAATAATTTTTCTCAGTGACGTTCCAAGCTCGACTTCCGCAAGCCCGCTGCGTTTAATTTTGCCTGCCAAAGAAAAAACTTTGGTACCTCTGTTTTTTTCTTTCCCGAGTTTTGCGTACTCATCCGCACCGTTTCTGATGATCCAGGGCACAGCTGCCAGTGTTTCCACGTTGTTAATATTTGTAGGACATCCCCACAGCCCAGACTGGGCCGGATATGGCGGACGAAGTTTGGGCATACCCCGTTTGCCTTCTATAGAAGCCATCAACGCCGTTTCCTCGCCACAAACAAAAGCGCCCGCACCCTCTTTAATCATTAGTTCAAAAGAAAATTTTGAACCTAGTATATTTTCACCAAGAAAGTGCTGATCTTTTGCCTTTAATATGGCATTCTTAATTCGCTGCACAGCCAGGGGATATTCCGCTCTTACATAAATATAACCGCGATCCGCGCCGATAGCGTAACCGCTTATAATCAGGCCTTCGATAACCCGATGCGGATCGCCTTCCAGGACAGCCCTGTTCATAAAGGCACCCGGATCACCCTCATCGGCGTTACAGATAACATATTTTTTCTTGCCCTTAGCCTTTTGTGCCAATTCCCACTTCACCCCGGTTAAAAAACCGGCTCCGCCCCTGCCCCGCAAACCGCTGTTTTTAATAATTTTTATAACATCTTCAGGATCATTATTTTTGACTATTTTTCTTAAAGCTTCATAACCGCCCCTTTCCAAATAATCCTCTATCCTGTCGGGATTGATTAACCCGCAATTTCCAAGTATCAATTTTTTCTGAACAGCGGAAAATTCAGATATTGTTTCCGAAGAGTGAAAATTGTCAGTCTTTAAACCCTGCAAAATAGCAGGCACATCGCTTTTTTTTACATTGGTTAAGACCTGTACCGGTTTATCGGGCTGATAGATTTCCACAATCGGCTCCAAAAAACACATACCATTGCAGGAAGTGTAATCAAGTATAGCTGACCTTTCGGTCTTTAATAGTCTCTCCAGTTCATCATATACGTCCTTTGCGCCGGCAGAGATACCGCAGGTCCCAAGACCGACTTTAATCGTTACAGGTCGCATGCTTATTTGAATTCCTTTATAATTTTTTTTACAGCTGTCGCGTTTAACTTTCCATATACTTTGTCATTAATCATCATGGCCGGAGCCAGCGAACAGCAGCCCAGACAAGCCACTGTTTCCAGAGAAAAATTGCCATCGGCAGTAACTTCGTTTGACCTGATCCCTAATGTTTCCTGTATCGCGGAAAGTATTTTTTCGGCACCTCTTACATGGCAGGCTGTACCTTTGCAAACTTTTATGATATTTTTACCGGCTGATTTCAATTTAAACTGAGAATAAAAAGTGGCTACTCCATACAACCTGTTTTTTTTAATAGCCGATTTTTCACATATTTCTATGAGCAAAGCCTCGGGTAAATAGCCATAATCCTTCTGAATCGCCTGTAAAATAGGAATGGAAGCCTCTTCCTCCCTGCCAAATTCCTTTAAATAATATTCTGCTTTATTTTTCATCAAAAAACATCCTTTTGATTTGTCATCGGATGCCAAAAAAATAACCGACAGCCTTTATTTTCGGACAATCCTGATAAAAAACATGAATCAAGTTTAGCAAATTTTACATAGGGTGACAATTAACTGTATTAATAAACAGAATAATAAATGGAATTCTAATGAGTTACTTTCGATATATTTGATGATATTTATTTAAGAACAAATTTATGAAACACAAAATAATAACAATAGATAAAACTCAAAAAAATGATTTTTTTAACATAAAGCTTGAAAATCTTGTACTGATTCTTTTGGATCAGAATACATCAAATGAAATACGCAACGATGTGTATAGAAATCTGATAAGTAATATCTCGCCCTATTTGCATTATTCTCATATTAAAAAAGTACAGTTAATGTATGAGGAATTATTGAAACATCTCGCCGAGATTGATTTGAAGCCAAAATCAGGTATATCTGGTTGCATAAACGGACTTATTTTTCAGGCATTAAATGTTATGTTATCTTCGGATTTGCAGCTGCTTAGAAAAGATCAACTGCAAAGGATAATTGAACTTTATGAGAAATATGATACTCACATCGGCATGGTGGATATTGCTGAATCAATACTGAAACTCCCTGAAACAGAAGAATAATTAATTTTTAACTCAACACCAAACCATTGCCGTAAGGACACTTTTTCAGCAGAAAACAGGTAGAACACTTGGGTTTTATGGGCAAACAGGTATTCTGTCCAAACTTCACTAATATTTTATTAATTGTCTTCCAATAAATTTTGGGAAGTATTTTTCTTAGCTCCATTTCTGTCTGCTCGGGGGTTTTGGTTTTTACCAGCTTCCAGCGGTTAAAAATCCTGTGTACATGAGTGTCCACGCAAATCCCGTCCTTATCAAAAGCCTCTATAAGCACCAGATTGGCTACTTTTCTGCCCACGCCGGGCAATGTCAGGAGTTCATCCAGATCATCCGGCACACGGCCGGAATATCGTTCATTCAAAATAGCCGCCAGCTGTTTCATCTGTGTTGCTTTTCGTCTGTAAAAACCACAGGGATAAAGCAGTTTTCGCAGTTCTGCAAGGCTGATCTTGTTTAAGTCCTTCAAATTATCCAATCGTCCGAATAAGCGCAAAGATACTTCCCAGGTTGTCTTCTCCCTGGTGCGCAGACTTATAATCGCCGCCAAAAGAACTTTAAGGGCCTTTTCATCAGTATTTTTAAGTTTGCCCAGTTCATCAGAAATATATAGATCAGTACCTGATTTATTAAGTTTCTCTATCACGGGCAATATCTTTGCCAGGTCTTTAATAGAAATAGTCATCAGGGCATGGGTCTGGCCAGCTGCCAGAGCTTGTTGAATTCGTTACTAAACTGCTGAATAGTTTCTTTATCAGTAAGGATTATTAAGTTTTCATAATTAAACAATTCGGCATTACTGGTCCAGTTGTATGAGCCTGTTGTTAAATATTTGTCACCAATAACCATAAATTTGTCGTGCATCAGGCATCTTTCCTGATGAGCAGGTAAAATACGAACTTCAATATATTTAGTCAGCCAGCCTATTACACTACCGGTGCCGTTCTGCTGGCTCCTGTCCGCAATAATGCGCACCTTTCTGCCGGACTGTTTGGCTGAAAGCAGGGACAGAGCAAGTTCTTTGGATGTAAAACTGTAAATAGCCAGATCGATATTGCCGGTAGACTTCCCGATAAGCCTCACCAACTCCTGACGAATATTACCGTGTGGTGAAAAGAAAACCTGATTGGAAAAACAAAAAAGAAACAAAACGCTGATCAGATAATATTTCAGTATTTTCATTTAATAATATTATAATTGCAAGTCTGGAATATACAACCGGAAGCATTTACAAATGTCACCCCGGACTCCGATCCGGGGTCCAGGCCATGACAATGATTGTAAATACTGGATACCGGCTCAAGGCCGGTATGACAGCCAGTTCTGATTGCAATAGCCCCTGTATTTATACAAACATCAGTTGCCTAATCAAAAATTATATTTTAAAATAACACGGTTATAAATCAGGGGCGATGTAGCTCAGATGGTTAGAGCACACGGCTCATACCCGTGGTGTCAGTGGTTCGATCCCACTCATCGCTACCAATTTTACTTTCAGTTAACAATCGGAATATATGGATTTCATCACTTCTTTTCTTTGCGGTCTTCTGGCTTTTAATTTTCTTCTGGAACCATTAATAGAACATCAGATGGTCTATCACCCCAGTGAGACCATCAAAGAAACTCCTGAAGATTATCATCTTGTTTATGAAGACTTGTACCTGAAAACAGCTGATGATTGCACCATTCACGGCTGGTATTTCCCCAATGCCGCTGCCGATAAAGTAGTATTATATTTCAGCGGTAATGCCAAAAACATGAGCTATAATATGGACAGGATCAAGCTTTTTCTGGATTGTACCGCAAATGTCATGACTATTGAGTATCACGGTTTTGGAAAGAGCTCCGGTCTGCCTCTGGAAGAAACCTTATACATTGATGCCCGCACAGCATATCAATTCCTCATTGCCGAAAAAAAGTTCAAACCCGAACAGATCATAGTTGCCGGCCGTTCGCTGGGAGGAGGTGTTGCTCTGGAACTGGCAAAAGAGCAAAAGGTTGGCGGAGTAATACTGATCAGCAGCTTTACTTCTATACCGGCCATGGCTGATCGTTTTTTCCCTTTCTATTTACGTCCATTTTTCTGGATTAAAAATAATTTTAACAACCTTGAAAAAATAAGCGATATACATTATCCCCTTCTTGTCATTCACAGTGAAAAGGACACCTTTGTACCTGTTGAAATGGCCAGAAAAAATTTTGATAAAGCAAATGAGCCGAAAACTTTTGCCATTATTCACAGAGGTGATCATTCACAATTATACCTGCAAGACGTATCTCCTGACATCAAATCATTCCTAAGCGAAAAAAAATATTGATCCCAGCCCTTTAATTTTAGACAATTACAATGTTATAATTTTATTAATATTACTGTATCGTCTTGATATATTTTAAAGGAGGTGAATGAAATGGCTACAAAACAATTAAACCTTAAAGGACTCCCTTGTCCTCAACCTACTCTAAAAATGACTATCGAAGCAAATTCCTGCAAAGCCGGGGATATTATAGAAGCTGTAGCCGATTGTCCTACTTTTGTAGATGACGTTAAAAATTGGTGCCAGAGAATGAAAAAAACTTTAATTTGGGTTAAAGATGAAGGCTCAGGTGTAAAAAAAATTCAGGTTCAAATCTAGTTAAGTAATCACACACATAACAAGAAGACCTGCCCACATTTTTTGTGGGTTTTTTTTGACAAAAAACAAAGTCAATCGGATAATAATTCATATGCAGCAAAAAATACTTATAGGAATTACCGGTGGTATCGCCGCTTATAAAACCATCGAGCTTATCCATCTTCTCAAAAAAGACGGGCATTCAGTCAAGGTCATTCTTACTCCCACGGGCCAGCAATTTGTTACGACATTGACCATCAAAACCATGTCCGGCTATTCTCCCTATCTGGATAATCAGGAAACAATAGCTGATGATATCGAGCATATAGAACTGGCCAAATGGGCGGACCTGATGGTAGTGGCACCGGCAACAGCCAACACTCTGGCCAAACTGGCACATGGCCTGGCTGATAATCTGCTTACCGGCACCATTCTTGCCCTGCCGCAAAAAACACCATTATATATAGCTCCGGCTATGAACACCCGTATGTGGGATAATAAAATAACTCAAACCAATCTTAAATCATTAAAAAAATACTATCCTCAAATACAAATAATTCCCCCGCGCGTGAGCACACTGGCCTGTGAAGAAACAGGGATGGGTGCTATGGCCACAATTGAGGAGATCCTAGCGGTTCTCAGGAAAAAACTGAAATAATGAAACATCAAATACTTGTTACTGCCGGAAATACCTGGGCTCCTCTGGACAAGGTAAGAGTAATTACCAACATATTTTCCGGAGAGACAGGGCTCACCATAGCTCACAAACTGGCAAAAAAAGGCTTCAAGGTATCGGTTCTTCTGGGTGACATTCGCATAAACTTAAAAAAATTCAGGCATAAAAACCTTAAAATTATCCGCGCCCTTACCTTTAAAGCCTTCTATAAAAAAATTAAAAAGGAAGTAAAAAAGCAAAAATATTCCGTACTTATCCATGCAGCGGCTATCTCGGATTTTTATTTAAAAAAGCCATTAAAAGGGAAAATAAAATCCAAAAAAAAATTGAAACTTAAATTAAACCCTACTCCGAAAATCGCTGATAAAATTAAAAAATGGGACCCGGACATTATTCTTATAAAGTTTAAACTGGAAGCCGATATAAAAAAGAAAAAACTTCTGAAGACAGCACTGAAAAGCAAGGACAGTTCCAAGGCAAATCTGGTCATTGCCAACAAACTGCCTTGTAAGAAACAGCATGTTTTTTATCTGATAAAATCCAAAAAACAGTACGTCAAACTCAAAGGTAAAAAAACGCTGGCCAAAAAGCTGGCTAAAATCCTGAAAAAAGAACTTACATGATTATACTAGGTATAGACCCCGGTTATGCTATTACGGGCTATGCTGTCATCGAAAGCAAGGGGAACAGCTTTTATCCTGTAGTTTACGACCATATAGCGACTTCTTCCAAACTGGATTTTTTTGCCAGGATGATGGAGATTAATATTCATCTGAAAAAACTTTTAAAAAAATATAAACCGGAAGTGCTGGCCATTGAAAAAATTTTTTTTTCCAAAAACACCAAAACCGCCATTAATGTGGCTCAGGTGCGCGGGGCCATCATCCAGGAGGTTTTAAACCATAGTCTGGAGGTTTATGAATACTCTCCCAATGAAGTAAAACTGGCTGTGACCGGCTATGGAGCGGCTTCCAAGATGCAAATGCAGAAAATGGTCAAAAGTCTGCTCAATCTGCCGGAAATACCCCGACCTGACGACACGGCAGATGCCTTGGCTGTAGCCATATGCCACCAAAATTCAGCCATATATTCCATGCTTAAAAGGAGGCTACAAAATGTATAGTTATTTTACAGGAAATCTACAGGAAATATTTGAACAATACCTGGTACTGGATGTGAATAATATAGGTTATCAAATTTTTATTTCCAGAAAAGATTATGATTATTTTCAGGCTTTTCTGGGCCAGCAGATAACTATCTACATTTACCTGAACATCAAGGAAGACAGTCATACCTTATTCGGATTTTCCAGCCCGCAGACCAAAGAAATTTTCAATATTCTGCTGAGTATCTCAGGCATTGGGCCAAAATCAGCGATAAACATTCTTTCAGAGTTGAGCGTAGACCAGCTTGTGGCCGCTGTTCTGACCAACGACCTCTTCCCGCTGACCTCGGTTTCCGGTATAGGCAAAAAAACAGCTGAACGTATGATACTGGAACTGAAAGACAAATTCAAAAACATGGAAGTGCCGGGTGGCGCGGCAGACACTCTTTTGCAAAAAATCCCGGGGCATATAACTCAGGAAGCGGCTGACGCTCTGGCAACTCTGGGTTTTAATCCAGCGGAAATAAAACGTACTTTACAGGCTATCCGCAACCAGCTGACCAAAGAAATGACCGTGGAACAAATAGTAACTCTGGCGCTGCGCAGTAAAAGCAAACTTTAGTTCTGTCTGAGCATTCGTCGGATAAGGACCTTTTCGAGATTGATGTAATTTTTTCTGACCCAGTTTACTTCCACACCGATGGGATAGATATAAACGGTGTAATAACCGTGCAGCTTCGCGCCCAGAATATCGGTAAACAGCTGGTCGCCGAAAAAAACAGTGTTCCTGGGCAAAAATCCGAAGTCTTTTTGCAGCTTTCGGTAAACAAAAGGTAAAGGCTTAAAGGACAACATAACTATCTCTGTTTGCAGATAATCGGCAATGGCGATAAGCCGCTTGGAATTACTATTGTTGGACACCAGAACAATCTTGAAACCTTTTTTCTTTAAATCCAGCAATAGATCCTTGATTGCAATATCCGGCAAAGGGTTGATACGCTCTACCAGTGTATTATCCACATCAAAGACCAAATTAGTGTAACCTTTTTTAGACAAAGCGTTATAGTTAACATC
>JAQURL010000035.1 GCA_028715625.1 Candidatus Margulisiibacteriota bacterium
TCAGTCGGTTACGCCCTAACGGGCTCACCCGTCCGGCTGTCTGCTTCCGCATCCAGCCGACCTGGCTTGCCTCGGCGAAGCTACGAGCAACGCGAGAGCGTAGACGGGACTTTCCGTTAATTCCAACCTTCCATTTTCTAATCTGTTTCTGCCGTGATTTTTTGCCTACATTACAACTAGCTACAAACGCCCGGCAGGGATTAAAATGCCCTATCGACTTAAAGACTTACTGAATAACTGACTGCTAAACCCGGGGTACGCGCGCGAGACTAACAAAAACAACCCCGGCTGTACATTTGCTAACCCGCCCAGCCGCACCTGACGGCGCGGCTGACCTGGACTGCACGTTAGTTACAAACTTTCTGTTTTCTGAGTTACACCCACCATGCGTTTTCTGACTCACCACGATGACTTAACCAACCATCATTTCTTAATGAATTTTCCCGACAAGCTGTACGTCTTTGCAATCCGCCCGGCCCGCTGGCGCGGGCCGACCTGGACTGTTCGTTGGCCCCATTCTTTCCGTTTTCTGCTGCGCTATGCCTGCCAGGCTTCCCAGCTTCTGACATGCTTTCGCCCTGTGCCTTCCCCGGCCAGCCCTGAGTTGAGTCGAGTTGTGCTGGCTAGAGCTGAGGGGAGAAACTGCCAGAAACTAAAATTTAATACAAAGATGCATTAGAGAGTAAATAAACCGGTCTTAATTCCTTTTCAGGTATTTGTAAGTCTTCATCAAAGAAATTATTTAAAGTCAAGTTTCCTAATATTATGTCTTAATTCCTTTTCAGGTATTTGTAAGTCTTCATCAGATCAAGATACAGCAATCCGATAGACCCGATATGAGGTGTCTTAATTCCTTTTCAGGTATTTGTAAGTCTTCATCGGGGAAAGAAACAGGAGAAGTATTTCTAGAATGTTTGTCTTAATTCCTTTTCAGGTATTTGTAAGTCTTCATCCCATTGAAAAGGCAAAACTAGAGTCAATCCCCAATATTGCGTCTTAATTCCTTTTCAGGTATTTGTAAGTCTTCATCGTATGGGTTACATGTATCTATTAGCATGGATACATTGAGTCTTAATTCCTTTTCAGGTATTTGTAAGTCTTCATCTGAGAAATGGAGAAATATAACCAACAGGAATAAAAATAGTCTTAATTCCTTTTCAGGTATTTGTAAGTCTTCATCAAAATTATGAATATCAAATGAATGACAAGGCAATTACCAGGTCTTAATTCCTTTTCAGGTATTTGTAAGTCTTCATCCATCCATCTGGATGGGAATAGTATATACAGATGGTGTAGTCTTAATTCCTTTTCAGGTATTTGTAAGTCTTCATCGGCGATCTAAGGCGGGGAAAGAAAAAGGAGAAAGAAAGTCTTAATTCCTTTTCAGGTATTTGTAAGTCTTCATCCGATATCCAGTATGATTATGAGATAGAGGGGGTGTACTGTCTTAATTCCTTTTCAGGTATTTGTAAGTCTTCATCAATACTCGCTAACTGACTTCTTGGCTAATGATGAGCAGTTGTCTTAATTCCTTTTCAGGTATTTGTAAGTCTTCATCGGATATTTGCGACATACTCGATGTTACAACTAGACCGTCTTAATTCCTTTTCAGGTATTTGTAAGTCTTCATCTGGTATAAGATGAAAAATACAATTTTAGGTATTGTTGCCGTCTTAATTCCTTTTCAGGTATTTGTAAGTCTTCATCATAATCAGATTTAATAATGATTACGGCGCATCAATAGTCTTAATTCCTTTTCAGGTATTTGTAAGTCTTCATCTACTAAAACGCATGTATATTGTAAGAACTGTAAGTTCGTCTTAATTCCTTTTCAGGTATTTGTAAGTCTTCATCGAGGAAGTCTAAAAAACTTCCTTTTTTGTTATCAAAACCCGTCTTAATTCCTTTTCAGGTATTTGTAAGTCTTCATCTTATACAGCGAAGAAAATCAGTGGATAATCAGATTTAGTCTTAATTCCTTTTCAGGTATTTGTAAGTCTTCATCAAAGTGGCAGGCTTT
This sequence comes from Candidatus Margulisiibacteriota bacterium, assembly GCA_028715625.1. Classification (NCBI taxonomy): domain Bacteria; kingdom Bacillati; phylum Candidatus Margulisiibacteriota; species Candidatus Margulisiibacteriota bacterium. The sequence goes on from JAQURL010000035.1 coordinate 2,021, forward strand.
CTATTATGAAAATGAAAAAACGGTCTTAATTCCTTTTCAGGTATTTGTAAGTCTTCATCGGTAGTAGGGTCTAAGTTCCAACATGCAAACGGGGTGGTCTTAATTCCTTTTCAGGTATTTGTAAGTCTTCATCTCAGGAAATGAAGCCATATTTATATCAACATATAAGTCTTAATTCCTTTTCAGGTATTTGTAAGTCTTCATCGTTTCTGTTTTGTTTCCTATATTCCGTATTTTTCAGGTCTTAATTCCTTTTCAGGTATTTGTAAGTCTTCATCTGGTAAAAAAAGTAAAAATGGGTAACGGTATGGAGGTCTTAATTCCTTTTCAGGTATTTGTAAGTCTTCATCAGTTGCGATATGGTCTATTCATCTATGCGGGACTACCACAGTCTTAATTCCTTTTCAGGTATTTGTAAGTCTTCATCTAACGGTATGGAGACCGATATCTCGTACGATTACGAGTCTTAATTCCTTTTCAGGTATTTGTAAGTCTTCATCAGAGAGGCAGGACAGCACCCAACCATAGCAAAGAAATGTCTTAATTCCTTTTCAGGTATTTGTAAGTCTTCATCAGCCCTGTTGTCAAACCCAATGTTTTCTGGCCTTCCAAGCCCTCTTTTTCAGGCACTGTCAATTTTATCATTTCCTTGCTCTTGTTAACGATCTTAATAATATCAATTTTCCCTGCTGGCATAAGCATTTCAGGCAGTTAATCCTGTAATATGTATTTATTCCTGACAAATAAATGTTACAGGTTATTTATAAAATATACAACTCATCCTCTTCAGACACTCCTCTTTCCCCCAGCACCTCTATCTTTTCGTAACAGGAATTGCACAGTTTATAAAAGCGGACATTGTCTCCGAGATCGGTTTCGATAATTTTACTAATTCTGTCTCTCATGATCTCTATTTGCGGATTATCAAGATAACATTCAAAAACAGACTTCTGCACGCGCTTGCCAAAACCTTTTAAGACTTTGGTAAGTTTTCTGAGTCGCTTCTGCATGGAGCTGGTGTCGGGACTTTCCATAATATCAAACGTAGTAATAATAAACATGCCGTCAAACCTTCCGAATTCGTCTCTCATTGCTGTATAAATGGCTTATAAGCTTCGTTATTTTTTATACATCTGGCCAATTGTCTTGCCTGCAATTCCAGTACCCGCCGATAAGATGCCTGTTCGTTGTCATAAAGAATAACCGTTGCCAGTCTTTTTTCGTATTTTTTTATTATCTTCTGACGCAAATCATTATTAATAAAAACAGGGCGGTCTTTATCCTCTCCAATATGAAAATCATCATTAGAAACCATATCGTGGTTGATTAAATCAATTACCACCTGATCAGCCAGTATCGCCCGGAATTCTTCCATCAAATCCAGAGGCAAGGCTGGACGGTTATTGGTATATTCATGAAAAAAACCAATACCCGGATCCAACCCAACCACTGAAACAGCCGAATAAACGCTGTACATTAATAATGTATAACTAAAACTAAGCATGGAATTTATCGGGTCTCTGGGCGGACGGCGATTCCGTTCCGAAAACCCGAATGATTCATTCAGCATAAAGGGAAGCGCCTTAAAATATGCGGCAGAAGCCGAACCTTCGTAACCGCGCAAACTGTCTAATGATTGAACTTGATCCAGTTTTTTGACACTGCATAACATGTCTTCAATATTTTTCTGTACTCCTTCAATTTTGCGATATCTGTTCAGATTTTTCAGCAGATATACACCATTTAGTATCTTGCCTTGCACAAATCCTCTGGAAACCAAAATCCGGAAGGCAGTATCGCCAAATTTCTTATATTGTTCAATTCTCAGTTCAATATTCCTGGTTTCGGTAGAAACTAACCGGCCGTAATATTTGCCATGATTGGACAAAAAAGTGGTCGGTATATCGCGCTCCAACAATTCCGCTATAGCCTGAGTGGTAATCTGGGTATCGCCAAACGCCACAACTGCATCAACCTTCAACATCGGGATGGTTGTTTTCAGACCGTCTGCTGAAGTTACTTTAAAACAATCGCCTTCAATTCCAAGAACCGAGTCTTTATTCATCAAATACAGCGTCGGCATTTAATTTTCCAATCTTGCCATTCCCATACCCATGGTGGTTTTTGCGCCTATTCCGCTCCAAAAACTATATTCTGCCAGCATATTCCACAACGCCCTGTAGACTGTTTCTTTTTTACTCATATCCGTAAACTCAACACTGCCTGTAAAACCCACATATTGAAATTTGCCATAATCCAGCATTCTGGTGCGTATATGATGGCGGGACACAACACAATTATTATCAAGCCAGCTTAAAAAATCTTCCTGATGAACCGGAATTTCTGAGTGTTGATTCCATTTTTCTAAAGTGGAATAAAAAAGCGTGGTGGGATTTGGGAGTACTAATTGATGCTGGTTTACTTTAAAGGTAGTTGGTGTTTGAAAGTAAATTCTGATTTGTTTTGTTATTTTTTGCTGTTTAATGATATAACGATCGTAAATTTCGGCATAACTTGAGGTACCAGCCCATTCATGTTTGCCGGAATCCATTATAGTGCCAGTTACATGCATAGGTTGTTCCCCGATTTGGAAATGTTTGAACTTTTTGTCGGTAAAAATATCCACGAGCAGATGCGCAATATCATGTTGCAGCGCGGTTACCCGGAACCAGTATTCCTGCTCTTTATTGAATTGGTTACGCGCTTTCTGACATGGTCTGAATTCTCCGAACAAAGGAGAAACGGTAAACGATTTACTTCTGGCTTCCTGATGCAATTCTTCGCCTAGTGTTTTGTCTTTTTTAGCGATAAGGTCCAATAATAGACCATGGACATATCTGCCAGTTGCCGCTGACAATATACAGTCAGATTGTGGCTTGAAAATAACAACCAGACTTAATAACATATTAACATCTCCCTTATCTCTCTAACTGGTGGACGCTTTGATACGTTCCCTGTTTAATTATATCAATGTCTGGCAATAAGCAAATTATACATCTCGTTATCATAGTAAACTTTTTTAAAACGATGCACTACAATATGAAAAACAACCAGATATACCGGTATAGGTGCGGCACCAGTCAGGGTTATTTCGGTTCTGTCTTTTTCCTCTTTTATTATGGCCTCGACATTTTCCCCTATTTTATTCAAAGCTTCCTCGGTCAGGTCTATAGATAGTTTGCCGCCGGTTTCATAGATTTGGATGCCAGCGTATAGTTTAGAGTTATTTAAAGACAGGGAAAGAAGCATGATGTTACTTATACGCCTCAATTGTTTCTTTTGCAGTTTCCAATAAATATACAATTTCATCATTTTTACTTAGATATTGCACCAATTTATCACTGTCTTCTTTATCTATGGCAATATGCGCTATAGTATTCCGGCTATTGCGTAATTTGGTCAAAAAATTCTGAAGTTTTTTGCTATCATATTTCGGTAATTCTTTATTGCTAAGCATTTCTTCTAATACTTTGTCTTTTGCTTTCCCGATTTCTATAAAACGGTAAATTTCAGTTTTCAACTGATATTGTTCGTTCTTTGTCTGTGCTTTATACATAGTTTTGAATTTACTGCTGGTTAGTAAGTAATACTCAACAAAAAGTTCATTCATACACTCTTTTAGGCTTTCTACAACTAAACCATAGTTGTTTTTAACAAACATAATCCGGGAAAATTCATAGAGTTTTTCAATTATAGTCAATTTCCCCATCTTTTCATAAATAGACATTTCGTCTTCCAGTTTACCAAGGTGTCCCTTAATATATTTTGATATTTTCAGTTCTGTCTTAATTTTTGATATTATTTCCTTGATTTTACTTGCTTCCTGAATTGATTGATATAAGTTACCTTTTATAATAGCTGCCGAGAATTTCCGTAAATTTAAAACTAAATTCTTTAAATTTTCATTCTCAATATTATATTGCTCAATAATGTTATAACTGCTTAAAAATATTTCTAATATGGTTGTAACATAAGCAATATCTAAATAATTTGATAAGTTTATAAATTCAAATTTCACTGATTCTTGAGAGGGAATTTTGTCAGGCTCTAAAGTTTTAGCATAAATTATCGAAATACCATAATTAATCTTGCTTAATTTCTTTTGAATGGAAGCAATCAAGGCAAGCATTGGAATATGCCTAAAGCCCTGTGTTAAGTCAAGCACAGTGTCTTCATTAATCTGCTTATCAACTGCTTCAATAATCTCATCAAATTCGTTCGACGGTATATGCACTTTTTGAATATTATACTTTTTACTAAGTTCTTCAATAATTAATATCTGTTTATATTCGGCTTCAATGGTAACAAAAATCACAACTCTGTCATATTTATTAATACTTAATAACGCCTCCAGCGTTATTCGACCATGATATTCTTTATTATTATAATAATAAGTATGGTGGTGCTTAGATTCGGTAGCTCCTAAAATTGATATTAACTGCATTCAATTCTCCCATTCACCCGGTTAACCTATTTATCTATTCAAAAACTTTATATCCTATTACATACGCAAGTGCTGGATGAGTATACTCTCTCTCGTTCCTGACTCTTTGGTCGGTATTTAAATCTGCCACTCCATAATAATCTTTCATTTTTTCGTTAAGTTTAAATACTGCTCCCGGGGTTAACATAGTTATAGGGCTTTTAAATAAATTCCGTTCAGCCGATGGATCATTTGATGGTAAATTGGCAACCCCAGCCTCTCCTAACTTTCCGTATTTAGTAAATGTCTGCCAGTAGCCGTCGATTGGATCATCTGCATCCGGTACATAGGTTGATAATGACATGAATGCGTTAGCGTCTTTAACTTCAGGAATTAAATCCTCTTGCAAGGGCAACAACGTTATCTCAAACTGCCCTTTACCAACACCTTTTTTCTTGCCATAGCCATGCTTTAAAAAATTCCCCAGCGGCTGTTTTAATTGATTTTCAAAATCTGCCCGTACCTTGAAGAATATTGTCCACCCTAAAAATTCATTGGATTTTAGTTCAACTCCAACAGGTTGCAGATAAGTCTCTTCGAGGGGATAAATTTCCGTATCTTCATTGCCCCAGCGGGGTACTGCGTTTTTCATGGTTGTTTCAGTCAGAATCTTAAAAGGTTCTTTATCGTCATCTTTTAAAAAACTTAATCCAGAAAAATCACCTTTGCATAAACTAATATAATCATCTTCCTTAATCCAATTTGTTTTCTTTATCTTTTTTAATTTATCTCGATTCATATCTTTTAATTTATCTAATAATTCAGCTGAAGTTGGATAAAGCGGTTTAGGATAAAACTGCTCAAAAACGCCATCTTCATCAGCCAAAGCCGGAAGCCCATCTGAAAAAATAACTGCCGGAGTACCGTCTTTATAGCTTTGCAGAAAATCTTTTAAGTATTCATGTCCGCTAATTGCTAAATATGAAGCCAGATGCCCCCAAATGGTATCTGCCTGCAGAGGGGTAGATAAACCAGATTTTGGCTTTAAAACCAGCCGATAAGTCTGATAATCGCTCATGTACACTCCTTACATTTAACCTATCATTCTTTTTTACTTAATGTTACTTTACCATAGCCACGACTTCCAGCACCTCCGAGATAATTATTTTCTAATAAAGTAAGTCCTTTTTTAATAAGTTCCATTAGCTTTTTTTCATCATCAGTATCTAATATCTGTACAACTATTTCATAATCAAATTTGGTGCCCGCAGGAACTCTTTCGATTTGACGTAATGAACCGCTTGTTGTTACACCGGTCTGCCGATCAATACGATTTTCATATTTCTCCTCGGTTATTAATGGGTCTGTTTTGTTTTCTTTGGATATTAAAGCATCACGGAATAATACTCTTGTTATAGCCTTCCTAGTTTTTACACTTCCCGATCCAAAAACATCACAAATCAAACAAGCTCCGCAAGCGCATACATTCTTACCTTCCTGAGATTCTAATAATGATCGCATCTTACCTTTTAACGAAGAGCCTGGTATGTATGGTTCATCAGTTATTGGATGCTTAATAACGGGACTATCCAGACCACCGATTTTAAGATTATCCTTGGCGCCTCCTATATGCAGTCCTGTTTCACAGGTTAAAACACCTTTAATAATATTTGTTTTTACTAATTTTGACATATATATCCTCCTTTATTAACTTTGTGGATTATAATATTTGAAATAAGCCAGTACCGCTTGAAAATGGGGATGAAAACCTTTCATAAAATAATCCTCCCCCTTTTTTACTTGCTCTAGGTTTATATCAATAAAATCTTTAAAAATTCTCGGAACTTTAGTTTTTCCTGATGCTTCTGCTACCAAGGGACCAAGCTGCAGTATTTCAGGTAATACTACATTATATTCTCCCCTAATTTCTATAAGTCGCTTTAAGTGACTGATTCGATCATAAAACTTCCTTAGTTGCGTATATGACAAACGCCTATCTGCGCCAAATTCCTTGGCAATATTATCAGGATGTTTAATAATCATACTATCTTTAAGGTTTGTTTTTTCTTTAAAATACCCGGCCTTAATATCATTTATATACTCATCAGATAAACCATTCGTTTGCTGAGCTTGGCCTGGTTTATCCCAGTTCTTCTTTGCACAATCAAAACATGTCTTATGTTTCGGATCCTTTTGATAAAATTCTTTGCCGCATAACGCACATTTCACCATATAATTTCACGCTCCTTTCAGTATTCGCTTGTTAATATTACCTCACCCTATATAACGCATAAGTAGCTATCAAATCCAGATGCTCTTTTTTTAACTTTTCTGCTTTTTCATTCCCTTTAGGAATTTTTCCTTCCGAAATAAAAGGTTCAAGCCATTCCCATATCTCATGTTTCTTTTCTTTATCAATATTTCTGGCCAGTTGATAAGCCAACAGCGGTTTCCAACGCAAATTTGCTGTATTTTTATCTGTGTTCCTGATCATCTGACCGAACGTCAGCAGATTCCTGGCCATACCAATAGACATACCTTTTTTATTATCCTGTTTGTTTTCTTCCAGCCAATTTGTTAATTTTTTCATCTCTTCATAAACTTTTTTAAAATCTTCCCATTTCAAGGCATGTCCCCATAAACAGATTGCGTTTTTACCATCTACTTTTTTAGCATGTTTCAACTCTTCCTCAGCTTGCTCCACAGCTCGCAGTATGGGGTATTTTGGTTTTACAAAGGCAATTCCCGCGCTCAAAGTTACAGAAGGATTGTTGGCAGAAAATTCCTTAAATTTCTCTCGTGTTACTTTGGCCAACTCAATAATACTGGTCCATGGACCGATCATGAGCAGGTCATCGCCACCGGCATAAACAAAATAACATTCTGGAAACTCTTCACGCACAAGCGTTTCCAGATAACCGGAGAAAAATAGATCAATAAACCGAGATAACATATCTAACCTTGATATTGTATAGCGTTCATCAGGGATCCCATCTCGAAAAAGCATCCCCAGATTATCAACATCAGCTTTCAGCACGCCCAGCATATCATTACCATCGGATAATTCGGCAATAGCTTTAAAATGAAGTGTATCTGTTATCTTATCATCATCATTGTTTGGTAAACCCTCATATTTTTCAATCACTTTTGCCCATTCAGTTTTTTCATTTTTTATACTCTTGTTGGGCACATAATTAGCCATGAATTTAAGGCTGATGGGGCACATGTACTGACTAAAATTCTTCGTATTCAAATCATCTCCAGGATTTAGGACAGTCATCCTTAAGGGTTTTTCTTTGTCTTGCACTAAACCTTTTAAAAATTTTAGTTTTTCAGGAATAATTAGATTATCATTATCAAAAAACAACAAATAGTTAGGGCTATCAACTATTTGTCTGCCTCTTTTAGAATCCGCTGAACATATTTCACAAAATTCAAAATTTTCTTCTACTTGTTTTGATTTTTTTGGCTTGCCGCAACCTTTGCATTCCTCAACATTTTTATCCAGTTTATGAACAAACTTAGAGGTATTCCAATGTTTTAATTCATTGATTCCCGCATTCGCGGGAATGACATCGTCATTAACAAGCTTAGTATCCGATAGAATGTTGCTAAACGGTTTAAATTTTTCAGTTTGGAAATCGTTGCCCAGTTTATCAATAATTTTTCTCCAATTCTTCCCCTGAAAATCTTCTCCTTTAAAAGATGCTGTCTTAAATAGATTCAGGTTAATTTCCCCTCTGAATTTATTAAACAGACTTTCATTTATTTTCAGTTTCAAACCGTCAAAGATATCATCTTTTTCGTAACCAGGAATCAATATCAAAAACTTGCCTCCGCTGGATTGTAAAGCACACTGCGAAGGAATCTTATAGGCATTTAATATGTACCGCAGAACATTTTCCGTTAGAATCTGTACATAAGCAGAACGGGCTCGTAATCTTTTGGCTGCCTGTTTCGCGGTAATATCAAAGATGTAATGCTGAATACCGGAAAAATCACCCTGGATAAGGCAAAATTTTGTCTCGTTTTTTAAATCTTTTGTTTTTTCTAAAAATTTCAGTTTGTCTTTTTGTTTATATATGCAGGCAGATATAGCAGTGGCAACACGGCAATGATCATAAAGCGAAATATCTTTATCAACATTTTTACCTCGACTGGAAGGCCACATCCACAAATACTTATATAACCACAAATCAACCAACGAAATTAATGTATCCGCTGATTTATTGCTTTCATCCCACCCTATAAGTATCGTTCTCAAATCCGACAACATATCCTTACATAGATTTTTTAACTGCTCTTTATCTAAATTATCATTATTATCATTAGAAGAAATCGGGCAAATAATGTCTTTAATGTTTATTTTAGTTAATGGTTTTGGCTGATACCAGGCAGTGGGGGGAATACTGTTAGTTGGTTTATCCAAACTAAGTCTGCTTATTATCGATTCCATTATTGCGTTATTGGGATCATCTTCATCCTCTTTGGTGGATCGTTCGGAAGCAGAAAAATGGTCAGAAGCTTGTATTATCATTTCAAGTTCATCTTTAGATTCAAGATGATGTCTGTCAATTAATCTATCAAGCAATACCCAGTCAATCATTTCGGATTTCATTTTATATGCCTGTAGATTTTTATCCTGCTGGGTTATCCATTCCTTGGAATCACCAAATATGAAATGAGCGATAATGTCCGTAGAATAAGCGGGGTGTCTGTGTTTATCTTTGATTGCTAATTTATTGTTCAACCGGGCAAATTGCATTGGTTTCCCAATATCATGCAATAGCGCTGCGAGGACAACTGTATTGTATTCTTTGTCGTTCATCTGTAATTGCCCCTCATTTTATCAAGAGTTTGCACAAATTCTTTTTTGAATTCTGCCGGGCCAGTGACCACAACCTGATCCAGATACTCCGCCAAAATTTTTTTTGCCCGAAAATAGCTGTGTACTTCCGCTTCAAATTCCAGGTCGCCGTTCTTAAGCTTTTTTCCTGTGGAATTAACAAATGGCGAATAAAAAGTCTGAGCCAATTCTTTTTTAACAATAAATTTAATGGGAAGATTTTTTCTGTCAGTTATTTTTTTATCAGCATTTAATTTTATCTCGGCAATTCTGTCCAATCTAAATTCTTTGATAGTTTTATCCTCACAATCTCTGGCAAGCATATATATTTTATTTTTTATTGAAACAATATCCAATAAATCCACGTTAAGTTTGATCTCTTTTTCATAGCGTGGACTTTTATAAACAACAACAGCCTCTAACTGATGTCTTATTCCTTCTTTTATCCTGCTGATTAAATTGTTGTTAAATACTGTCGGGTTGCGGTCAAATAATTTTCGAACACAATCACTACTGAGGTTGGTGACACTTATTTCGTATTTTTTGTTGATTAGAGAAATCTTATAACCCAAGTCCTGTAAGACCCTAAGATACCGATATATTGTTTCTCTGGATAGGCTGATTTTATGACGGGATTTGAATTCTTTTATAATATCTGTTAAGCCAAGGGGATTATCTTTGAGCATGTTTAAGAGATTAAATATATTCTCTGTTTTATTCAAATAGCGGTCCTCTCTAAATGGAAAGTAAAATTATATTAATACTGTCCAATATATTTGTAAATATAAATTAAAGTTTAGCATACAAACTGTGTCAGATTTTGACATTCAGTCATCGAATTTTTCCTGCCCCAGCGAAACATTTTCAGCACGTGTTGAATCCCTGTATTGGATTTTAGATTCAGTACTTACCGACTTATAGACTTATACCACTCTGTAATCTGCTTATAAATTTTCTCATCCTTATCTATCAAAAACGAATGCTCTTTCCCGGCCCAGACCAGCTTTTTATCAGCTGACTTGATATGGTCATAAACATACTGTGCTGACTTGGGATCGGCCACATCATCTTTGGGGCAATGCATCAGCAGTACCGGGCAGGTAATTTTATTTAATTTGGGCTTAACATCATTTACAAAATACATTAGCTGCATGGTGGTATCCAACGGATTTCGGGTATAGGTGATATGCTGTCGTTCTTTGGGTATTGGCGCACGCACATAGCCAAGCGGGATATGAAGGAATTTAGCAATTGGATAAAGTCTATAGCCGAATTTGATTATAGACTTAGGGTAAATAAATGTCCCGGCGCAGACCAGCCCGGCAACATCATGGTTTTCTGCCAGCTTCAATCCAGTAAGCGCACCTGTGGAAACTCCGAATATATATACTTTGTCATATTTACTTTTCAGATATAAAAACGCCTGGTCAGCTGAACTATACCATTGCTGCCAGGTAGTCTTGCACAGGTCCTCCGGGCTGGTTCCATGGCCTTCCAGGCGTACTCCGAAAACATCGAAGCCTTGCATATAGAGATAGTTCCCGAGGTTGATGGTTTCAGAAGGGTTGGAGGTATAACCGTGAATGAGCAAGACTACTTTGTTGCTGGAAGGGTGCTGGTAGTAGTAGGTGTGTCCAGTGGAAGATACGTTGAGAGAAGTTTCACGATAGAGAAGATCACTAAAAAAATCTGCGGAATAAATAAAAGAACTTAGAAGAATTAAGAGATATAAGGTCAATGATTTGATGAGTCCCATTAACTTTAAGTTTACTATAAAATATTATAAATAAAAATATTTCAGCACTATGACACTACATGTCGTGGCGTACATGTTATTCTGATAACTACTATGAATTTGAGCAAAAAGATAAACACAGAGATAACTAACCTATTTAATAAATGTAGCCCCGCAACTGTTAATGAAATTAGTGAGAGAGCAACACAACTATACGAGGGTAAAAATACATCGGGCAAATCATACAAGTTGGAGGGTTTAATGTTATTTGCAAAAGCCTGTGTATCTAGTTATATGGATGATAATCTTGATATTCTGCAGGAAATGGTTCGTCTTTGGTTATTATATGCGAACCATAAGCTGCGAAATAAGAAATATGCCTTTATTTTGCAAGATAAAGATATGTTTTCCTTGTTCCATGATAAGTATATTTTCCAGATTGTAATGTATTTACTGATACTTGGTGATTATTATCAGGCTGGGTGCAAGGAGAAAATTGTTCCCCCTGATCGGCTAAGACAGTCAGAAATGGATGGTGCTGAAACTGTGATAAAAAATTTTATAAAAAGTTGTGATAAGGATGAAAAATGGAAACAGATTAAGGAACTGAATGAAGTAGTGTCGATAACCGCAGACAATGATGTCGAAATGTTATCTTTCCTTGTATTAAATAAAAAACAGAGAGGGGATATATGATTAATAAAGATTTTACGCATTTGTATGTTTTATCCGATTACAGCTTACTGCAAAGTGTTATAAGAATAAAAGCGCTGATTTATGAAATCAAAGCCCAGGGAATGAAGGCTGTGGCGCTGACAGACGAAGGCACATTGGGCGGAGCCGTGGATTTCTACAGGGAAGCGTTAGAACTAGGAATAAAACCCATTATCGGTTGTACTATAAACATTACTGACGTTTCCAGGTTAATAAAAAACAGAAAGCATTCAAAGCGTACTGTGCAGGTTATCCTGCTGGCAAAAAATTACGCAGGTTATATGAACCTTTGCCAGCTTATCACTTACGCTAATAAGGATGGATATTATTACAGACCACGCATTGATTATGAATTACTGAATAAATTTGGAAAAGACCTGTTTTGTATTATGCCCTGGAGCCGTGACCCGCGATTAATGACGGATTCCGCTATGAAAATAAAAGATATCTTTAAAGCTGATCTGTATCTGGCGCTGGAACGTACCGGACTGCCACTGCAGCAAATAACCAATCAGATGCTGGTTGATCTGGCAGCGGAACATAATATTCCGTTAACCGTGATAAACAAGGCGGTGTTTATCTCCCCTGAAGATGCCGGGTTATATTCTGTAATAAGTGCCAGAGGTAAATGCGACAATATTTTTGAAGCTAATCTCAACGGAATAACAACGCATAATTATTTGAAAAGCTCTAGGGAAATGTACGAGTTGTTCGCTGATCATCCGCAGGCGCTGGAAAACACTCGAAAAATTGCTGATATATGTAATCTGAAATTACCAAGTAAAGAGCATTATTTTATGCTTCCCGGTAAGTGGGATAAAAAACAAAACAGCGAATCGTTGAACAAATTTATAACTGAGGGTATAAATAAACGTCATCTGGAAATGACTGCTGAAACCCGGGAAAGAATAGACCGGGAACTGAACTATATCCGGGAAAACAATTTAATTGATTACTATTTATTCTGGGCAGACCTGGTAAGGTTCGCCAGAGAACAGAATATTACCTTGGGGCCCGGACGCGGTTCGAGTGCCGCCAGTATTGTATTATATATAATTGGCCTGACCCAGATTAACCCGCTCTTATATGACTTACCCTTTGAAACTCTGATAAGCGCGGACGGCAGTTTTAATACAGAGTTTTATTTGTTAACCGGTACAGATACAGAACGAGACAGGCTGATCGCCTATATAAATACCAGATACGGAAAAGAAAATACAGCCGGTGTTATATCCAGTGAAAATTTCTATCTGGGAATAGCTCTGTTTTTTGCCGGAAGAGCTTTGCGCATCCCGGAAAAAAATATAAGTCGCCTAAGAAAAAAAGTAAAAAATTATGACATAACAATCGACATGCCTGATAATTCTACTGCCGCAGAACGTATGCTGGCCAGTTACGCGGAAAAGATGGATGGGCTTAAATATTACAACTATGTCCAAGCCGAAGCTTATTTAGTTAATAATCAACCTGTAGCAGAGCATTTACCGCTTTTTTATAAGGATGCGATGGCTATAACCATGTATAACAAATACAGCCTGGATTATCTTGGATTCAGGCAAGTAGACATAATCGTGCATGGTTATCTGCAGATCATAGCTGATACGGTCAAAGCGATCCAAAATAAAGTTGAGACAAAACTGGATATCAACCGCATCCTACTCGATGATAAAGGCACTTACGATTTAATAAATTGCTCTGATACAAAAGACATTTTTCAGCTGGGATCGGCAGGAATGCGCAGGCTGATTAAAATGATAAAACCGGAAAACTTTGAAGAGCTTATAGCTTTGATGGCACTATACCGCCCAGGGCCGCTGCACGAGAAACTGCATCTGAGATACAAAAAGAATAAGCATAAACGGATACCGCATAAAAGTCCTGAATTGGAAGAAATCCTGAAACAAACCTATGGCTTGGTCTTATATCAGGAACAGTTTTTAAAGATAGCCATGAAAGGGTTAAATATGCTGGAAGCCAGAAGGATAAGAAGGGACATCTGCCTTGAAAATTCAAATGCCCTTGAAAAAAAACATGAGCATTTTATGGCAGGCGGTATAAAGAATAATATTAACGGGGAGGCATTGGAAGAGATGTTTAAACAGCTAAAAGAGTATGCGGACAATGTGTATTCCAAAGCGCATGCTGTCTGCCTTACTTTGATAACCTATCAAAGCGCCTGGCTAAAGGCGCATTATCCGGTAGAGTACAAAAAGACACATCAAAAATATATGAAAAACTTTAAAGGAGCATGGGAACAGTAGTATGATAAAGGTATAAGATTCGGAGATGTATTATGAGTGTACGAGAACAGGAAAATAAAATATTTAAAGAATGGGGAAAATTGTTAGGTCATGATAATTATGGTGAAGATGGCATTGTAAATGAAAAGTTATATTTTAAATCAAGAATTAAAACAATTTTTATTCTAAAAGAGCTTGTTAATGATCCAATTGACCTAAGAGAATTTTTAAATGAAGGAGCCATAGGAAGGCATCAAACATGGAATAACGTTACACGATGGCTTATAGGTATTCGTAATATTTCAAATCCAGAATTTAATGTTTGGCATGAAAGATTAGATGAGATTACAGAGGAAACCAGAAAAGAGTATCTTCAAAGTATAGGGGTAATAAATTTAAAGAAGGAACCGGGAATGAACAGTACTTCAGATAATAAATTATATCAATACCTAAAGGAATATAACGAAAGTAAAAGATTATTACTTAGCCAGCAATATAACCTATATAAACCTGATTTAGTAATCTTTGGATTAGGCAGGGGAAAAGTTGCGACAATTGCATCTGATATTTTATTTGGGAGTCATGATAATTGGAAGCGTTGTGAAAAAACAGATGTCTTTTTTCTGCCTCTGGGTCAAAATAAATATGCAATTGATTATTTTCACCCTCAACCCAGAATGGAGTCTATGTCGTTAAGAAAAAAAAGATATGAAGATTTAATAATTACAATTAAAGAAATTTTTGGTGATAACAGTAAAAAATAAATAACGAAAGGTGTTTAATAATATGTCTAACCTCGATCAGGATGTATATCAAATAAAAAACGATTTAAGGGAGGTAAAAAACCAGCTCAATGATATCGCGCGAAAAATTGAGCGAATTGATGAGCAAACCAGAAAGTCTTCGGAACTCAATATGGGAGATATTTTGAAAGGGGCTTTTTTTGCGGATATGTCTCACACGCTTTCCAGAATTGAGGCAGCGTTAAATAAATAGGAGACGATTTTTTTTATTAAAGGATTTAAAAAAAGGAGTGATATAGAATGGCGGATTATAAGATGGACGGGGATAATTTACGTGATAGAAGCGGTAGCAAAATTGGTTATGTTTCTGGCAGCGACATACGCGATAAAAATGGCAACAAGGTCGGCAATATTTCGGGCAATGACATACGCGATAAGAGCGGGAGTAAAGTTGGTTATGTTTCAGGCAATGATATACGGGATAAGAGTGGCAGCAAAATAGGGACATTAGATGATGCTAGGAAAGCTATTGATAATTCACATGGTGGCGTTACTCTCGCGGCGCTGTGGTATTTTTTTGTCAGGTAACCTAGCGATGACATTTGTTTATCGTATTTTTATGAGAGGCAGGATTAACAAAAATGTTGGATAATGACTTAGATCAATATGAAAAAATATTTTTTGAAATGAAGCAGTCCGTTCCGTCTTTGAGCGGTCCAATAAAAAAAACAGAAACAATCCCTGTCATTTTTAATCGTCAGTATGATGAAAATTTTTTTAGCTATTATTTAGCTTTTGTTTTGAATCCAGCAAAAAATGGCATTGGGTTGGCCCCAATAAAAAAACTGATGAGTATTTTCCAAATGGATAGTGATCTTGAAGAGGATTGTGATGTAACAATTGATAGAGAATACATGTTTGAAAACAATAGACGTATTGATATTTTGATAAATGTCGATGATAAAATTCTTATTGGTATTGAAAATAAACTATATGCTGGCGAAGGTGGAAATCAGACTTTTGACTATAATAAATCATTAAACATACTAGCTGAAGAAAAAGGAATGAAAACTTTAAAGATTTTTCTAAGCCCGAATGGTATTAAGCCAAAGAATGATGGTTTCCATGAATTATCATACAAAAAGTTGATAGAAAGATTTAAAGAAATAAAATTCGACTATTTTAAGGATATCAGAAAAAGCTTCTTATTTTATGAATTAATTACACACGTGGAGGAATATATGGATATTAAAAAAAATTTTAAAGAGTTTTCAGGTAAAACAAAGTTTTATCTACAAAAGGATACGATCGCTGTGATAAAAGCATTAAAGGATGCATTTATGGAAGATTTAAAACAGTTTGTTGCATCCATTGAAGAACATACAAGAATATTTTTTTCTTCAAAAGGATTAGATTCAGAAAAAATGGAATTCAAGTTTAAAACAGAACGAGATTGGCAAAATTTCTATAAAAATGAATGGGCGGGACAAGGGTTTTTTGTTCACTTCGAAATCAACAATATTAAGGAAATGCTTGAAACAAACAGAAATAATTTTGATTTTATGATACATGTTGAAGATTATAAAAGGAAAGAATTCTATGATAAATTTAAAAGTATTTATGAAAAAGATGACAAACTAAAAGAATATTGCGAAAAAAATGATATTCAATTTATTGTGAATCTAAAAGACAATATTTTATTACAAAAAGAATATATTTTTGAAGATATAATTGCCAGTCCAGAATCCTTTTTTCAAAGTTATGAAAAAGCGCTAGAGGATTTCTATTTTTTTGTAGATTATATTGATGAAACAATTAATGAGTTAATAAAAAAATAATAAAAGGAATATTTGTATGAATAAATTATTAGAAAAAATCACCTCTCGCCAGGCCGAAGTCTCCGCTCTCCTCCATTTCCTCGAAACGCAGACCAACTGGTTGACCGCACCGGCCAGTACCCGGTTTCACTTAAATGTGGAAGGCGGATTGATACAACATTGTGTAGGAGTAGCGGAAACTTTACTGAGACTTAAAACAGAGCTCGCGCCTCAGATATCCGACGAAAGCTGTGTTATTGTGGGCCTCTTCCATGACACAGGGAAAGTCGGCTTCCCGGGTATCAACTATTATTTTAAAAATACCAATGAATGGGAGATAATGAACCGCAATAAACCTTATATGGTTAACCCTGAGTGTGTGAATATCAATATCGCTACCCAGAGCATTCATCTGATCTCCAAATTTGTAACGCTATACCCGGAAGAAGTGCAGGCCATTGCCGCTCATGACGGGCTGTATCCTACAAACGGCGGAGTGGTTAATCTGGAATACTATCAGCTGGAAGAGCCGCTGACTTTGCTGCTGCAATTCGCAGACCGCTGGACTGCTGCGGTTATTGAAGAAAAAAGACCGATTAAGGAGAGATAATTTGAAACATGTTTTAATAGTAAATGACGACGGAATACATTCTCAGGGAATTCATGCCCTTAGTAAATATTTTTTGGATAAGGGCTGGAGGGTAAGTGTAGTCGCTCCCGCTGAAAATCAGAGCGGCAAGGCGTTTTCGATCACGATCTCGGAACCAGTGAAGATAACCGCTAATAATGACAACCACACAGAGGATTTTAAGCGCTGGGCAGTGCATGGCACACCGGTAGATTGTGTAAAGTTAGCTTTGTATGAACTGTTGCCGGAGTATCCAAATCTGGTGGTTTCGGGAATAAATGCCGGAGCCAATACAGGTTTCAATATTCAATACTCAGGAACAGTAGCCGCGGCATTGGAAGCTCAGGCACACGGCATACCGGCAATCGCTCTTTCGATAGATGAGTATACCCCCAATGAAGAACATTATGCCCAAAGCATCCAGTTGTTGGATTGGCTACTCCTGCATTGGGACCTGGACGCTCAATATGTACTTAATATAAACATTCCTTCCAGGCAAATTGGAAGTCCCGCTGATACAGCCAGGATAACCTCTCGCCTCATGCATAAACCTAATGGACAATACCATGAAACATCTCAGTCTGTTCATCAGCTATGCGAAGTTAAAGGCACTTTCAGTGCGGAACATCCGGAAGATACAGATGTCGGGGCGCTATCCCGAGGCTTGGTATCGATAACGCCTATAAAGCTGAATTTTGACACAGATCACGGACATGAGAAGCTAAAAGCGATATTTAATAAATGAGGGAAGTAATTGTTTATTCCAATGTGGGTAATCGTAATATTAATCATTATAGGAGTTTTTTTTGGTTTCCAGCGAACAGTGCAGATACTGTTTTGGCTTGTTGTAGTTTATGTTCTGGGATGGCTGATCTTTTGGGCGTTTCTGATTTTGTTGGCTTTGTCGATTATGCTTATTAAGAGCCTGATAGTGTAAAGGAGTAAATAAATGGACAAGATTGAGGAATTATTTAAAATGTTAGATGATTGGCGAAAATTACCAGCATATCAGTTGGAACGAAGGGCTGATATATTTTTTGCATTGTATTTAAAAGAAATTCTAGGTGAATCTCAGGGTACCTCAAACGACTTAATAATTATTCCGGAATTCCCTCTGATTAGTAAAGGAAATCATACAAATAAAGTGGACTATTTTGTTTGGGATCGAATAAAAAATAAAACATATTTGATTGAGTTGAAAACGGATAAGAAGTCAGTAAATAAAAAACAGATCAACTATTTAATGATGGCCTCAAAAAAAAGCCCTATCGATTTGTTAATGGCTATCGAAAAGGTTGCGATTTCAAAAAATGCTGATGCTAAATATAAAGGACTCTTTAAGTATTTAAAAAAGCATCAAGTTCTAGACTATGAAGGTGATTTGCCTGGAAAATGGAAAAGTCATTGGAAAACTCTTATAAATAATTATAAAAGAAATTTTACTATTATCAATGTGAATCATAATCAGGTAATATATATTTTACCTAAAGAAGACCATAAAATTCCAAAAGAAATGATTCAAATAGATTTTCTTAAAATAGAAAAATATATTTCAAATAAGGATGAGATAGCAAACCTTTTTTGTAAGTCTTTACGGGATTGGATTTAATGTAAATGGAAAAAAATACTAACCTCGACCGCCACGTATTAATGCGTCTGATCCAAATAGATCGGATAATAAGGGACGGCAAATATCCCAACGCTGTTTCTCTGGCTGAAAAATTTTCTTCATGCGGAGATTCAATTCGAGGAGTAACGTCCTCTAAAAATAACAAGAAACTGTTAATATGGGCAGATTTATTTTTTGAAAGATATCTAGATTTTGATTCTTTTAATTAGGGGGACATAAAATGGCAATATGGAAATCTAATAGAATAGCTGACATTATTACGGAAATTGAAGAAGAAAAATATGTGCTTCCTGTAATTCAAAGACGACTGGTTTGGGACGAAGAAAAAATGGAGCTTCTTTTTGATACTCTGCTTAAAGGTGATTCATTCGGTGGAATTATGGTAATTGAAGAGGAGCGAGATACCAAACCTCTTTTTAATTACAGACCTTTTACAAAAGATGGAGAGATGATGAAATCAAGACAAATTGATAAATTGCCGCAACTGCAAAACTTTGTGATTGATGGCCAACAGCGGTTACAGGCTTTTTATATTGGGCTTAAAGGCAGTCTTAATGGAAAAGTTTTATTTTTTGATTTATTTAGTGATTACCATACTGAATATGAATTTAAGTTTGAGAGCGATGAAAAAAAATTGCCAAAAAACTCCGTAGATAATAATGGAAGAACTATTCAAGAACATAAATGGTATCTGACAAGCACTTTATTACGACGGTTAAAAGATACTAATGATGAAGACCAGGTAGCAAACGAGATTATACAAGCTCATAATATTATTGATGAATTAAAGAAGACTCATATTATAAAAAATATAAAAGCATTTTATAAAAACATTATTACAGCAGAAGCGCTTGGTGTTTCCAAGGTTATTATAAATAAAACATTACACGAAACTTCAAATAGACAAAGAATTGTTGAATTATTTAGAAGATTAAATGATGGCGGCACAAAATTATCACCATTTGACTTGGTTGCATCCATTCTAAAAGGATTCGAATGGGAAATGGAATCTTTCCTTGATGAAGTATTAACCGAATTCCAAGATATTGGATTAAATCAAGATAATCTAATAAAGCTCATTTTTCTGCTTCAGGATAATCATAAAAAAGAAATGTCAGAAATTGAGGCGTCAGATGCTGAATTTGCAATAAGTAAAAGGGATCGGATTAGATGTGCCCTTACCGGCTTGAGAAATTTTTTAATCAATGCTGATTTAGCTAATTATTACAAGGAAGGAAATAAATCGTTTATACCTTTATTTTTCATTGCCTATCATATTTTTCACAAACAAATACAAGATAAGGAAGTAGTAAATTATTTTGACGATTATGATGCAAATAATTCAGAATTTCCGAAAATGAAAAAATGGCTTTATTATTCACTTCTCAATGGTGTTTTTCGAAGCAAAGGAGCTGGCTGGATCCCTTACAAAACTGGAATAAGGAAAATATTGGAGGAAATAAAGAAAGCCAAAAACACCGTATTCCCAATAAAAGCATTATTTCAAATATATTATGACCACGGGATCTCCTTCACGGAGGAATTTGATATATCAAAACTTGAACTATTTGAAACCCAATTTATGTACTATTTGATTTACGATAAAAAGCAAACTGTTAGAATTCAAGATATCGACCATATTATGCCCAAGTCAATTTTAGAATCAATGAACTACAACTGGGATAAAATAAACAGTATATGCAATTTCCAGCTTCTTGACTCAGGAACTAATCGTGGCTTGAAAAACGGCAAACCTTTTAAAGAATGGATAGATAACTATATAGCTGACAAACCAGCTTATATTTCAAAACACCTCATTCCTTCTGATAAAAATTTATGGACCGAAAATAAATATGATTTATTTATAGAGACTAGGGCTAAAATGATACTTGCAAAAATAATAGGGAGTATTAATTGAAAAATAGTAACCTCGACCGCCACGTATTAATCCGGTTTATCCAGATAGATCGGATAATAAGGGAGGGCAAATATCCCAACGCTGTTTCTTTGGCTAAAAAATTTGAACTTAGCCCGCGCACTATGCAGCGGGATATCGAAACCCTGAAAAATTTTCTTCATGCTGATATTCAGTTTGACCGAACAAAAAACGGGTATTATTATCCGGCAGGAAGCCCAGAAGTTTTGCCAGGGCTCAAGCTCTCTGAAGAAGAGCTGTTTATTCTGTTCCTTACAGAAAAAATCCTGCCGGAAATACAGCCGGAGTTCAGTAGGGCTTTCCAAAAGCTGATCCAAAAACTGCATCTTTACGGTCAGGATAGTCCGGCGAAACAAAATTATGATGTTGAAAAACTTTTATCTTTTGACGCGGGCAAGCCCATGATCAAAGATGGGCTCAAAGCCTATCAGCTATTAACCGAAGCCATTCAGAAAAAGCGATCAGTTGACATGAAATATTACACTACCTGGAGCAAGCAGCACAGCGAACGGTTATTTGATCCTTATCATCTACGCTATACTTTTGCTTCCTGGGTAGTGATCGGATACTGTCATCTGCGCAAGCAAATGCGAGTTTTTGCTATATCCAATATTGAGGATATCAAGCTGACGAAAAACAAGTTTGTTATACCCGATGACTTTAGCGTGGAGAACTTTATCGGTAATGCCTGGGGAATTATCAAAGGTGACCCAGTGCAAATAAAACTCAGGTTTGCGGAAGAAATATCGGAATGGATAACTCAAAGGCAGTGGAATAAAACCCAAGAGGTGTCGGTGAACAAGGACGGCTCAATAATCCTGAGCATGACCGTGGACGGGGTTTCTGAAGTGATTCAATGGATACTAAGCTGGGGCAGTTCAGTGGAAGTGCTGGAACCGGCGGAGTTGAGGGAGATGGTGAAGGAAGAGGTAAAGAGATTGGGGAAGATGTATTAGATATAAATTTAAATTGTCCAATATTTAAAAAAATGTAAGTTTTTTAAAAAATCTTAGGTAAATATTTAATGAGGTAAAATTATGAAAAAGTCATGGCTTGTTAAGTTTTTGCCACCCTCATAGTTGGATTCATATTGTCAATTATTTTTGGCTGGAAGATAGACACGGGCAAAAAAAGCTTGTGATAAAACAGAAGGGAGAGTAATTAATGATTGAAAAGGACTACATAAACAATCGCATCGTTAAGAAATTTATTGAATGGATTGGGCTTAGAATAACCGGCAACTTTTGTCATAATTATTTTGATTTTGACCGCAAAAAGGAATGGGCATGTTCATCTATATTTAATGCCTATGAGCAATACTATTGGCCGATAAGCCCAAAATGGTTTAATAAGCTAAAGTTGGAGGATTTCAGTTTTAATTCCAACAAAAAGTTACTAGACTCATTTTCTGATCAAATTAAAATGGCATATTATAGCAAAAATAATGACGAATTATATAATGTTTCTAAAGAAATACTATCTTGGGGCGGAGTTTTAGGAAGTAAAAAAAGAGGCAATCTGGCTTATCTGGATATAAACAGAGCTGACTTGTACCACTTTTATAAAACAGTGGAAGATAAAATTGCCAATAACGCAGATACAGATAATGATTTCCAAGGGATTCGAATGAATGCCGGCTTTACAAAAGTATATTCGTTATTATTTAATAATTTTATCATTTATGATGGCAGAGTTGGCGCTGCTTTGGGTTATCTGGTTAGAATATTTCTGGAAGATAAAGATATATATGAAGTCCCGGAAATGCTGAAATTTTATTGGGGCAAGGCCAGAGGCAAGCAACTACGCAACCCATCAAAAGGTATCTACAAATTTCCAGCCTTAACTAACAAATCTGTCCCTCATATACAGTGTAATATCAGAGCTAATTGGTTATTAAAAGCCATAATTCAGCGCTTCAGCTTTGGTGATCAGACACTAGAAAGAGGCGCCTTGCGCACTATGGAAGCAGCTTTGTTCATGATTGGATATGATTTGAATACTGATATTTCTGAGTATAAAAAAATATCCGTTACGGCAAAACCTTATAGGAAGAAGGAGAACATTATGACAACAAGAACCAGGCTAAAAACATTATCACCCGGGAAAAATAGGGATTTTGAATACAGCGGTTCTCTGACAGATGCAATTAGAATTTATGCCGGTTCTACAAAAGCCCCCAGCTTGATCAGAAAAGAAAATTGCAAAAAAATAGTGGAAAGATATTCAGACACTGGTTTTACCGTTATTGTTGGGACTTCACTTACGTCTCCGACTCCCGGCTCTATGGGAGAGGGG
>JAQURL010000036.1 GCA_028715625.1 Candidatus Margulisiibacteriota bacterium
ACCTGCTGCTAAATAAGCAGTCTATAAACAGTATTGAAATTTACAAGCCTGCCGATTTGTTCCTGCAACTGACCTCTGCGCTTAATGTTTTAAAAGAGCACCCGGAAATCAGCAATATAATTGATATTGATTTTTATGATTCCCCATATCCGCAATATTTGAACCGTCAGGTTTTTGAGATATCAGGCATGGCCCCGTTTTCGCTTACACCTTTTTATCAGTTTTTTTACTGCTGGGGCATTCTTAAGGACCAGCAAAAAAACGGTCTGATGGCTACGGAAGACCTGCATGAGATTTTAAATAACGAAACATTCCGGAAATATTATAAATACGGGCAGGAAGTAATAAAGGCGATAGAAGACGGTCTGGTCCTGGGCTTAAAGTACATTGAGGTCAAAAGCATCGATTGCCGGCTTTTTCAGGATGATTTTAAAAAGATAATACATTGCGCGGACCTAAAAAGTTTGCAGGATTTTATAAAAAATATTGATCTGCAGCAACTTACCTCTACGCATTATGATCAGGTCTTGCAAGTTTTTTATACAATATTTCTGGAGATGGAACAGTTAACGGAGTTTATTGTCGACCCATCAATAATTTTTACACTTTTTTTGGAGCGTTTGTCTAATCAATGTGTACGTTACAACCTGGAAGACAAACATACAGACAGGATTTTAATAGATGGTCCGGATGACTCCAGGAATATGAATTATCAGCATGTACTTTTTTTGAACTTGTCTGAAGGTTATGTTCCTTCCGCAAAAAAACAACAGTTTTTATTTACGGAAAAACAACGCAAGCTACTGGGGTTGAAAAATTATGATGATGTTGTTTTGAGAGAAAAATATTATTTTTTCAGACTGATTTTATGCGCGGAGAAAGCATATTTGTTCGGTATAGAAAACAAAGAAAAGAACATGATCTTAAGTTCTTTTATAGAAGAACTGCGTTTATATCTTCCAGAGAAGATCAGAGAAAAAGAAACAATATTTAATGAGGAAGTTTACCGTTTATTCCTACAAAATTGTAGCCTCTCTACACAGCCTTGCAGCCTTGATGCTAAGGCAGGCCTGAAGGATGATTTACCTTTAAGTATGGATGAATTCCCGGATAATTCTCTGGCCTTAAGTTACACTGCCTTTAATCTGCTTGCTCAATGTCCGTTCCAATATTATCTGCAGCAAAAAGTAAGGCTGGTAAATATCCGGGATTATAAAAAAAATGAAAAAGTCCAGGCAACTGTTATCGGTAATATAGCGCATGAATTGATGTCGCTTATAAGCAGTCAACTTGAAGCAGACCTGAATAAAGGAGTCATAGATATCGGCGAGCTTTATCAAAAGCAACAAAAAAGTATCAAAGACCTGTTGAACAGAATATTTGTTAAATATCGCAATTTTATTAATGATGTTTATCGGGAGCCTTATTTGCGGGAGATATTGGCGCCGTTGCTTTTGGATTCTATTGACTATTTTTTTAGCAAATTTTTACCAGACAAGCTTCGGAACAGGCAAATAACCGCTTTGATACCCGAAAAAACAGTGGCCGGCGATGAGGACAAACAACTTGTCAGGTTGGCCAAGACCATGGCGGAGAACAAGGAGTTTTTAGTTTATATCAAGGCCAGAGCGGATTTGCGACTGGAACTGGAAGGTGAAGAGGCTATTATTATCGATTATAAAACAGGCAATACCATGTCGCAGGAACAGCTGGATTTTTATGAACTGTTCTATTATTTATTAAATCCCCAAAAAAAGAATTTTCGGGTCAGGGATAAAATTTTTTACAATGTTATTGATAATAAGGCTGTTCAATATGGTGAGACTAAATTGCAAGCTGAAGAAATGGTGAAATGTATTCAGGAATTACTGGAGAGTAAACACTACGCCAAAGCAAAAAGAAAGAGCAATTGTTTGTATTGTCCCTTTAAAGAATTGTGTAGGGAAAGTGATTAATTATGATAAAAAAAGTTATTAAAGCCAGCGCCGGAACAGGCAAAACATACCAGTTATCACTGGAATTTTTAGCGCTGCTTGTGCAGGGGGTAAATTTTGAAGATATTCTGGTTATTACTTTTACCCGTAAAGCTACCGGAGAAATCAGGAGCAGGATTTTCGATTTCCTCAGGTTATATAACGAATACCTGTCCGGGCGGGAAACCACTGAAAACAGAGCGTTGGCCGCTTCTGTAAGTGGCGCTCTATCCGGGAACAAGCATCCGGGCAAGGAGAGTTTTCAGAAAGTGTACAGGGATATTCTGTTAAATAAACACAAGCTGAAAATTTATACCATAGACAGTTTTATTCAAAGCATCTTCAGCCAGATGATCGTCACATATCTGAACATATACTCCTTCCAAATGATAGATGAACAGCTGAATGAAGAAATTTATGAGAAAGTCCTGGCTAATATTTTAAGAGATAAAGAGTACTGGAAAGAATTTAAAAAACATTTGTTTTATAGTGCCAAGCCAAAAGATATCAGGGCTTACACCAAATTTATTAAAGTTATTGTTCAGGGCAGATGGACCCTGGAAAGCAGCGCGCCCGACAAATTGCAGCAAATAACCGCTGTCAGTACTGAAGCGCTGAAAAGCCAGTGGGATGAAATTTTGGGTAGTCTTGCCGCGTTGCTGCCCGACTGGACAGAACAGCTCAAAGCCGGCTGGCAATTTATTAAGGAATATTCTGTTGAACAAACAGCAGACAGGTTCTTGCGTCTCATTGATAAAAACAGGACCAAACTGCTGGAAGAAGATTATTTCTGGAAAATACGTTCCGTAAAGGACAAACACTTGGAATTGGAAGAAAAATATAGCCTTTTCAAAAAAGAACTGGCCAATTATTTATATATGGATAGAATTCTGCCCTATGAAAAGCAGTTATTAAAAGTGGCTGATATAATTTGCAGCGAATATGACAAAATCAAATTTAATGAAAAAAAATTTACGCATCAGGATATTCTTTATTATACCTGCAAATATTTGTACTCTCCGGAACTATCCTTTATAGACAATCAGACCTATACAGTACTTAACCATTTTTATGAACTGCTCAGCAGCCGCATTCGCTACGTGCTGGTAGACGAATTTCAGGACACCAGTATCTTGCAATGGAAGGTGCTGGCCCCCTTGATAAAAGAAAATATTTCGGATGAAACCCAGCCCGGCGGTGTGATTTGCGTAGGCGATGAAAAACAGGCAATATATGGCTGGCGTGAAGGAGAGCAGGGGCTTTTGGCTCATCTTCCTGAAATTCTTGGCCTGGATAAAGTTATGATCTTAGGCACATCATACAGAAGCGCTCCTGAAGTAAATGATTTTGTGAACCGTTACTTTTCCAGTGTATCACAGCACCTGAATACGTATCGGTTTTTCAAATGGCCGTATAATAATATTCAGACCCATAAAAAAGCTGAGCAGGGTTATGTGGAAATCGTTGTACAAAAAGTCAGCAACATAGACGACGAAGATACTTGCATGAGAAATTTGACCGAAAAAATAAAAAAACTCATTACAGAGGACTATATAAGGCCGTCGGAAACTGCTGTGCTGGTCCGCAAAAACAGTGAAATGAGCAGGCTCGCCGAATATTTTACAGAGGCAGGTATCAATTGTCTTACAGAAAGCGCAACCTCCATTCTGGATTATCCGGCTATAAGACCTCTTATTTACCTCTTGAGGTTCATGGTTTATAAAGATATTTTTTATCTCTTCGCATTTTTAAGGTCTGACTTAATACGACTACCCGGCGAGGAGTTTAAAAAACTGCTGGTTATTTATGAAAAAGCTGAGAAAGACAAAAAACACGATCTCGAACAATATTGTGTAAACCTTGTGGTCAGGCAGGTGCAGATATGGTTATCTCATCTTGATAATGAACAACGATTTACGGATTTGTTGAAACAAATGATTGCGACTATTGGTTTGGCAGACCGTTTTACAGGCATTAGTGACGCTAAAAATATCATGAGATTTGTAGATCTGTCAGTAGATTTTGAAAACAGAAAGGATAACACACCCAAAAACATTCAAAATTTTTTATTGCACATTGAACAATATCGATATACGGAGAATTTCAGGCAAATAGGGTTGAATATGGCAAATGCTGTTCAAATTATGACCATTCATAAAGCCAAAGGATTGGAATTTGAAACTGTATTTTTTTATTGGGATGTTTACAACAGACCGCAGTCCGAACAAAAACTCAAACTCTCTAAAAGATATAACAGTTCGTTTCAGGAAATGGAACAGTTTGTTTATTATTTAAGTGAAGACGAGGTTGTGATTAAAAACATTCCATTTTTTGAAGACTTACTCGCCTATCAATATGAAAAGGATTGCATTGAAATTATCAACAACGTTTATGTGGCCATGACCAGAGCCAAAAAGAACCTTTTTTTGGAAGTCTTATTAAGAAGAAGCCTGAAAGATATCGAAGCTTTGAAAAGTTTGGAACGGAAAAAATCGGATGACCTTTATTTTTTATTCAAAGAAGCGCTATTCGCCGTCAATACAGGTTTGACCGGTCTGAATAATGTAGGTTCACTGGCAGAAATCAGCGAGTGCCCGTTGTGCTATGGAAAGATGACAAAACCGCCGGCAAAAGATGAGAAGCGAGACGCATCAAAGTCAGACCTTGCATATATCAAACATTTTTTTCAGATTGCGGGACCGGCCCCCATGCCTGTCAGTGAAATTGAGAAAAAGGTTTTGTTCGCCGGAGAACAGTATATCCTGAAACAGCAACTGGGCAATATTGTGCACGAGTATCTGTCCCATATTAAGTGGAATAAAACCGAAGAAATGATAGCAGCTCAAAAATTCATTTTTTCCGGGTACGGTCAGTTCTATCCTTATATTGAAAGAACTAATCTTTTTGGACAGTTAGAGAAATTTATCGCTGATCATTCCGAGCTCTTCGCGTCAGCAGATAAGGTATTTACGGAAATAACTTTATATGACGGTGATTACGAGTACCGTATGGATCGTTTGATGATAGACGAAAAGAAGAAAGAAATAACAATTATTGATTTCAAAACAGGTGAGGAAAAAGATGAAAAGCAGCTGGAAATTTATAAAAAGATTGTCAGAAAAATTCCGTTTGTTAAAGATAAAGAATATAAGATAAGTGCAAAGTTTGTAGAAGTAGAAATAAAGTAACATTGTGGACACCCTTCGTCAGGCTCAGGGTGATACAACGATTCTGTCATGCTGAGCTTGCTTGCCGCGCCGAAGCTTTAGCGTAGTCGGGACGAAGCATGACAGAATGCACCTTACACTCAGCTTAAGAAGATACAACAAAAAAAATCGATACAAGTTTCCCTAAAGTTTTTTGCAGGCTTACCGACAATATTATTACAGGCAACAGTATCACTATGGAATTGGTTATTTAAGGGGGGGTGAGAAGGTAAAAAGGTAAACGTGCGGTGCGGGGTTTGTTTCACGGACGAAACAAAAAGAAAACAAGGAGGAAATAAAAATGGGTTTACAAATCAATCATAACGTAGCAGCGTTAAATGCATGGAGAAACTTAGGGGTATCAAACTCCTTCCTGACAAAATCATTGGAGAAACTGTCATCCGGTTATAGAATTAACCGCGGTGCCGATGACCCGGCAGGACTTTTAATATCTGAACAATTAAGAGCTCAGATATCCGGACTCGATCAAGCAGTTAAGAATTCTTCCGACGCAATATCGATGGTACAAACCGCTGAAGGTGCGTTAACAGAAATGAACAACATGTTAAACAGCATCAGAACATTGGCAGTACACGCAGCCAACACCGGTGCCAACGATACCAACTCAATCGCAGCAGACCAAACAGCTGTTGATAAAGCTATCGATTCTATGCAGAGAATAGCTACCACTACCAAATATGCAGGTAAGAACCTGTTAGATGGTAGCGCAGGTACTTCTATCGACAAGAAAACAGCTCAGGCCAGCAAAATGGGCGCAATAGTAGTAGGACAGGTAGGCGCATCAGGTACAGTAGATATCAATATAACCACAGTAGCTTTACAAGCCACATATGCAACTACTGCTATCGCAGCTTGCGCAAACGGTACACTGGCAGTATGGGTAGAAAGCGGCGGCGTAGCCAGGACCATTGGTACATATGCAGTTGGTTCAACAGTAGGTAGTAACGGTGCGGCAATTGCCTCATTGATCAACGCTGACAGCGCCAACACAGGTATATATGCATCAGGTAACGGTACTACAGACCTGAACATATGGGCTTGTGGATTCGGTGACAGCTACAAACTGAGAGTAGTAATCTCCAGTAACGTAATCAACGCAGCAGCAGACGTCAATACCAGCAACCTGGGAACAGACGTAGCAGGTAGCTTCGGCGGCGATATCGTAACAGGTAGCGGACTTGTATTATATGGTTCTTCTGCAAGCTCATGGAGTGGAACAAGCGTAACACTGGCTTCTAACCATTCAACAATTACCGGCGCATTATCCATAGTAACCGGCGCGTTGAAATTTTCTTTAACAGACAATGCAGCCAGCACAGACGTTGTTTCATATTCTATAGGTGATATGAGAAGTACAAAGATCGGTGTAGTAGCAGCGTTAGGTAATGCTAACGGGCTGGATGATGTAAAAGCAGGAGCAGGTTTCGCTCTTGCCACCAATGCTTCCAGTGCTGTAGCCATCATTGATGACGCTATTAATGATGTTTCAACACAGAGAGCAAACTTAGGCGCATTCCAGAAATATACTCTGGAAACCACCATCAACAACCTTGGTGTAACCAAAGAAAACCTGACAGCATCTGAATCTCGCGTAAGAGACGTAGATATGGCACAGGAAATGATGGAATTCACCAAGAATCAGATATTGGTACAGGCAGGTACAGCGATGTTAGCTCAAGCTAACCAGCTTCCTCAGTCAGTACTGCAGTTATTGAAATAATAACTGATTTGCAGCTATTTATAGGGCTGGCTTTTTAAAGCCAGCCCTATCCCATTAAGGGGTGGAAAAAATGACAATAAATTCAATTGATACAAATTTTACCGCTAATAATCTGCCAGCGAATGTGAAAATACCGGATAGCGCACCGGTTATTAAAGTCAAAGCCGCAGAACAAAGTCCAGTATTCGACCCGCAGGAAGCATTGAAACAGATAGAAGCCGGAAAACCTTCCCAGGATAATCTGAAAAAAATAATCGAATCCAGCAATGAATATTTAACTTCGCTGAATTGTTCTATAAGTTTTGTTTTTGATAAAGATACCAACACTTTAATTGTAGAAGTAATTGATAAAAATTCAGGTAATGTAATAAAACAAATACCGGCTAAAGAAATGGTGGACCTTTCCGCACGTATAAAACAGGCAATTGACGGTATTCTTTTTGACAGACAAAGTTAAAAAAAACTTTCCGTAATTAAACTTTTTGTATTTTCTACCGACAATATAGAAGAGGTAAAAATATTATTATAAATAATATCTGTATACTCATCAATAAGCCTAAAATTGATAAAGACTTTTTTAAGCAAAATATTGACGCAGGCAAAATTAGAGATACTATATTAATAGGGTGTTTTAGAAACAGGGGGAATCTATGGCTACGAGCAGCGTAAGTAGTTCTACCGGTAGCGTTAGCAGCATAAGCGGTTTAGCATCCGGTCTGGATACTGAAACTATAATTAAAGGCCTGATGAGCATAAAACATGCTCAGGTAGATAATCTTACTGCTAAAAGGGAAGCCGAGGAAAATAAAAAAGACGCCTGGGGCACAATATCCTCGAATCTTTTGACCCTGCAACTTTCAGCTTATAATTTATCTAAAACTTCTACCTTCGATACAAAAATATCAACTGTTTCCAATCAGGATATTTTAAGCGCGACCGCCGGAACGACCGCTGTAGCAGGTGACTATACTTTTTACGTTTCCCAGTTGGCTTCGGCTCACCAGATAAGCTCTACCGGATTTAATGATCATGATACTACTACAGTCGGTGCCGGAACGATAACACTAGAGCTCGGTGACGGAGATGTGCAAAAGAAAACAGATCTTAATAGTTTGAACGGAGGCAACGGCGTAACCAGAGGTAGTATTAAAATAACTAATCGTGCAGGTGTTTCCGCTAATATAGATTTATCTATGGCTATGTATATAGATGATGTTGTAAATGCCATTAACAACTCGGGTTTGGATGTGACAGCTTCCTTAAATAGCGCCGGTGATGGTCTGAAAATAACAGATAATACCGGAGCCAGCACCTCTAATTTGAAAATTGAGGAAGTAAATAACAGCACTACAGCGTTGGATTTGGGCATTAAGCAGAATGTAGCCGCTAATACCATTACCGGAAGTAATATCTCTTATCTGACAGGTAACACCAGCATAAATATTTTAAATGATGGCCTGGGAATAACAAAAAAATCTTTTATTATTAATGATGGTGTTCATGGAGACACTATCGTTAGCCTGACCTCTGTTAACACCATGAAGAATGTTATTGATGCCATTAATGCGGCTGGTACTGATGTAACAGCAAGTATGAGCGCGGATGGCAAGAGCATACATTTAGATAGTAGCGGCGCTTTTACAGTAAGCGAAAATGGCTTTTCCAGTGCGTCTGACCTGGGCATTTTAAATTTAACCTCTACAGGTGACGGTGATCATCTGCTTGCCAGCATGAATTCTGTCCTGCTAAAAAATTTGAATGGCGGGGCAGGTATAACAGGTTCATCTTTTAACATCGGGGCTACAACAATCGATATTTCTTCCGCCGTATCACTTTCAGATGTGCTGGACGCTATTAATGCTCAAAGCGGCGTTACCAGTGTCGCGGCCAGATACAACACAGCTAAAAACGGACTGGAATTATATTCTTTAAATTCCAGTAATTTTACAGTATCAGAAGACAGCAGTACAACAGCTGCATCTTTAGGAATTCTGGGTTCTTCCAGTGATTACAAGCTCAAAGGTTCGGATCTGGAGTTTAAATATATCGGTAACAATGTTTCTTTGAGCAAGATGAACCAGGGTGCAGGGGTTAGGCTGGGGACGATCACTATAACCAATAAAAACGGAAGTCTTTTTCAGATAGACCTTTCTAATTCCGGTTCGATAAAAACAATCAATGATGTTATGTCAGCAATTAATAATTTTAAAAGTGTGTCGAATGTGGAGGCAACCATAAATTCTACCGGGGACGGAATACTGCTTACAGATACCAGTGGCGGTAGCGGGAATCTTGTTGTAGCGGAGTTGAATAATGGTAATACCGCTAAAGACCTGGGTATACTCGGCAGTACCAGCGGAACAACCATTGATGGCACTTTTGAAAAATCAATAAGTGTTACCTCTGCTTTTACCCTGGACGATATTAAAGACGCAATTAACGCTTTGAATACGAATATAAAAGCTTCAATTGTAAATGATGGTTCCACAAGCCCTTACCGTTTGATCCTGTCCAGCACAAAAAGCGGACGTATTGGCAGGATGGTACTGGATACGGATATAAGCTCATTAAATCTGAATACATCCGTGGATGCCAATGATGCAGTAATGGTAATGGGCAGTTCAACGGCTGAAAATGCGGTTTTCAGTACAAGTTCTACTAATCAAGCGCAATCATTTATCCCGGGAGTGACTATAACCTTGAAGCAAGTTACAGGTAATACTCCTGTAACGTTATCAGTTGCTAATGATGCCGATTCAATAGTTACAGCTACAAAGGATTTTGTTACAAAGTTTAATAAAACTTTATCATTGATCTATGACCAGTTGAAATATAATACGGATACAACTTCCGCTGACGGTCCGTTATTCGCCGATACCACCCTGATGATGATCCAGCAGGAAGTCTATAGCCTTGTAAATAAGGATGTGAGTGCAGTTTCCGGAGATGTTAAGTCTATCGGCCAGGTTGGAATTACCATGGGCCTTGATGGTCAGTTGACTTTAAATGAGACTACCTTAAGAGCAGCATTATCTGAAAATATATCTGATGTAAAAGATTTTTTTACTTTCCAGAATAATGTGGCGCTTACAGCTACCGCTTCTTCCAGCGGAGCGGACGCTCCCTGGACCGATAACGGAGCTAAAGACGGAAACACTAAAGTGGCTGATTTTGCCAGCGGGAGTACCGGTTGGCAGGCTGATAACGGTGGTAATTACACTCTTGATTTCGGAAGCAGAAAAGAATTGACCAGTTTGAAAATTTACGGCGTAAATACAACTTCCAGCGATGTTTTACAAAATTTTGATATTCAATATTGGAATAACGGTGTATGGAATACCTATACATCTGTTTCCGGCAATACCCTGAAGGACCTTTCGGTTTATTTTCCTTATGGTTTGGTTACAGATAAAATACGTTTGAATAATATTCAGGGAACAGG
Organism: Candidatus Margulisiibacteriota bacterium; assembly: GCA_028715625.1. Taxonomy (NCBI): domain Bacteria; kingdom Bacillati; phylum Candidatus Margulisiibacteriota; species Candidatus Margulisiibacteriota bacterium. The sequence continues at coordinate 10,363 of JAQURL010000036.1, forward strand.
CTCTAAAGCCAAACTTTTGGATGTCCAGGCCTTTGAGTCTTCCGGTCTTGCTGGTGCGGCCGACCTTTCTTTGTCAAAGATGACCAGTGCTGGCACAGGTCCCATAAGTTCTGCTCTGGACGGGATTGATAATAATGAAACCGTACTTGATGATGAAATTTCCAGTATGGAGGAAAGGCTAACCATCGAGGAAGATCAATTAAGAAAACAATATACCAAGTTAGAAGAATTGATGGCCCAGATGAAAAATACAAGCACAACATTTAATAATCAAATGACCAGCATCAATGCTAACTGGAATTATAATAATTAATAGGTGGGGGGAATTTTATGAGCTTTTCAACATATCTGGAAAATGAGGTGATGTCGGCATCTGCCGGGAAACTGGTCGTAATGCTTTATGATGGCGCTATAAATTTTTTGAAAAGGCTGGATAATCTGGATTATCATACCAATCTGGAAACAAAAACTTATAATATCAATAAGGCTTATGCCATTCTGACAGAATTGCAGGTGTCCTTAAATTTTGAATACAAAGAAATATCTGACAGGTTGTTCTCGCTATACACATATATGCAGAGACGTTTAATGGAAGCGAATATTGAAAATAATCCCGAGCATGTAAAAGAAGTAATAATCATGCTTAAAGACCTCAGGGAAACCTGGTCTGAAGCAGTTACAAGTGAAAACAAAAAAAACGCCGTAAACAGATTGCAGGCACAGATAGAAACAGAGCCTGTTAAAGATGGTGATGAGACTGCCGAAAGCTTCTCTATCGCCTGCTAAAAAAGACCGGATTTCATTGACTTTTTTTGAGTGACACGTATTATGTAATTGAATATGTCAGACCAATACAAAGACATCTTAAATACCTCTTCGATACTGGTTTATAATATTGACGACAAACAGGCAATTGTTAATGTTATCGACAAGTTTGAGCAGTTCCAAAAACAGTTAATGGAAAAAATATCAACCATTGAAAACAAAATGGAAATAATTAATAAATTTCAGACTTTGTTACTGGGTGTAAAATATACACTTGAAAAACATGATTGGGTGCTTCTTCATGAATTCATTTTGAACGATTTGAAAAATTTTGATCAGTTAATTGGGGAATAATGAATACTATTCAAAAAGACGTAGAGTTATATAAAAAAAACAAGGAAAGTATAGATAAATGTAAACCGCAGATAAAGAATTTGTTCGGAAATTCAACCTTTGATGAAAACCTTATATGCTATGAGTCCGATTCGGGTAAAGCGGCTTATAAATATAAAACAAATGATATGGAAATATGTCTTACGGGTTTGCATAATCCATCTACGGCCGCAAAAGATATAATTGTCTCGCAATATGAAAACAATAAAGAACAGATAGAAAAGTATACATTCGGTACGGTATTTGCCCTTGACCCTTATTTGCTGGAGCATTTTTTCCAGAAGTTTTACTGGTATAAACATGTGTTCGTAATTTTTCCTTCGGCAGATTTTTTTTATACACTTCTGCATTACCATGATTTTACAGAATTGTTTAAGCTCGATGCTTTTAAACCTCTGGCCTTTAATGATGACGACAAACTGGATATGAACCTGTTTATAAATTTGGTTAGCGTTAATTTTACTTCCAACGGTCTGAAAATTTTTGTTTATTATCCTTTCAATATTGTCGCTAAACCTTTATTGGACAGAGTTCTTAAGTCCATTCCCGAAGCAGCGCTTTCGGAACAGACCAACCTGTCGACCTCCATGTTGCTTGGTGACATGTTGTTTGTGAATGACTTAAGAAGTCTGGATAAGTTTATAAAATATCCGGATATAAGTATTTTAAAGGATAAATTGCAAGGTAAACCTGTGGTTTGCGTTGCTGCCGGCCCGTCTCTGGGTAAGAACATAGAATTTTTGAAAACTATTCAGAATGAAGTTTATATTATTGCTGTCGCTGCTGTTTTAAAACCATTACTTAAACATGGCATAAAACCGGATTTGATAACTATATTGGATATGAGTTCAGAGATAGAGATTTATCTGAAAGATATCGATTTGACCGAGCTGACCATTGCCATTGAGATGTCCTGTTATTACGGTATTATGCAAAATATGGGCTCCAATTATATTCTGGCAACTTCTTCTTCCAACATCAAAAGTTATCTGAATTTTTTTCTGGAGACACTGGGGATTAATATTCCTGAGGATACCAAGATAGGCGGGTCAATGACCGTAGCTTTCATGTCTATACAGCTGGCTGCACGAATGGGTGCTTCAGAGATAATTTTATTGGGACAGGATTTGGCTTTTGAGGGTTTGACACACGTTGAGGGAGCTTCATATTCGGGTGGAGTCAAAATTATTCAATATAACGGTCAAGACCATTTTCTGTTTGAAAAATTCGGTCAGGATAGTAATATAATTCATCCACTGGAATGGATTAAAGGTTATAACAAGGAGAAGGTGCCAACCACCAAGCAGTTTTTTGTGTATCTGCAATATCTGGAAAGGCTTATCAAGGCCAGAAAATTTACTGTTATAAACAGTACTGAGGGCGGCGCTTACATTGAAGGTGCACAACATATTCCTTTGACAGAGACCTATGAGAAATTTATAAAAAATAACCGACTGGAAACAAAGGATATCAATCTGCCCAAAATCAGGGATTATGATTTTGAACATTTAAAAGAACGTGTTGAGAAATTTGAGGAAATAGTTACACGTTATCAACTCATACATAATCTGGCCTCCGAAGGGCTTGATGATATTGAAAAATTTAACGTTTTGACAGCACTGGAAAAACCGGATGCCAGTCAACAGAGGGATATTATCAGTCTGATGAACTCTATCAATAACAGGATTGATATTTTAATGAATACTTATACCAAAGAAATAAATTATGTCGGTGAAAATAATCCGGCTAGTTATTATCTTTACAGATATCTGAGCAATGTTAATACTAAAGATTACTCGGAAAAGGATATTATGGTGGATATGAAAAACAAGGCTATTCTTTTATTCAGCGCTATAAAAGAAGGTATGGAAGTGTTTGTGCGTGAATTAACGGATGTTATAAAAAGAATTAAAGAGCAATATTCCGGATACCTGTAATGGAAATTAAAAATAAAAAAGTATTGGTAACAGGAGCTGATGGTTTTATAGGCAGCCATCTGGTGGAAAGGCTGCTTGCTGAAGGCTGTCAGGTAAAGGCTTTTGTTTATTATAATTCTTTTAATCGCTGGGGCTGGCTGGATAATTTTACCAAAGAGCAATTGGAGCAAATTGAAGTTTTTACGGGTGACATTCGCGATCCCAATGGTGTCAGAGAGGCCATAAAAGGCATTGATGTAGTTTTCCATCTGGCCGCGCTTATTGCCATTCCTTTCAGCTATCATTCGCCGGACAGCTATGTGGATACCAATATCAAGGGGACACTGAATATCTTGCAGGCTTGCCGGGACCTGAACGTGCAGAAAGTTTTGGTTACTTCCACCTCAGAGGTTTATGGCACGGCTTTATATGTACCTATCGATGAAAAACATCCGCGTCAGGGCCAATCGCCATATTCCGCTACTAAAATAGCGGCCGATGCTATGGCTGATGCATTTTATAGAAGTTTCAATTTGCCGGTAGTTATTGTCAGGCCTTTTAATACATTCGGCCCAAGGCAATCTGCCCGGGCTGTTATACCAACGATTATAACCCAGCTTTTGGCTGGCAAGACCGAGATAAAGCTGGGCTCGCTGCATCCCACACGGGATCTGGTGTATGTGAAGGACACTGCTGAGGGTTTTGTAGAAATCGCTAAAACCGATAATATTATAGGTCAGGAGATAAATATATCTACAGGACAGGAAATCGCTATCAAAGATTTGGCTGTTTTACTGATAAGCTTAATAAATCCCGAGGTAAAAATTATATCCGATGACGTAAGGGTTCGACCTGAAAACAGCGAAGTTGAACGCTTGCTGGGCAACAATGAAAAAATAATCGGCCTGACCTCCTGGAGATGCAAATATACACTGGAACAAGGACTTAAAGAAACCATTGAATGGTTCAGAAATAAAGATAATTTAAGTTTATATAAGCCTGATATTTATAACCTATGAACATTCATTTAGATACCCCGAACGTCGGCGAGCTGGAAAAGGAGTATCTTTGTAAAGCTGTAGATTCTACTTATGTTTCTACCATCGGTCCGTTTGTCAGTGAGTTTGAAGATAGTTTCGCCAGGTTTCTTGGGCTGCCAAAAGCTGTAGGCACGCAAAGCGGTACAGCTGCCCTGCACATGGCAATGGTTGAGGAAAAAATCGGTCCGGGAGATGAAGTGATTGTACCGGCACTAACTTTTGTAGCTACAGTAAATCCTGTGGTTTATGTTGGGGCAACCCCGGTATTCGCGGACGTTGATCCTGCCACCTGGGACCTCAGTCCCGAGGCTATTGAGGCAGCAACAACGCCCAAAACAAAAGCCATAATTCCCGTACACTTATATGGTAATCCCTGCAATATGGCTGCCATAATGGACATTGCCATGCGCAATAATCTGCTGGTAATTGAAGATGCCACGGAAAGCGCTGGAGCTAAATATAAAGGTCGCTATACAGGCACACTGGGACATTGGGGTTGTTTCAGTTTTAACGGCAATAAAATTCTTACTACCGGCGGCGGCGGCATGATCGTCGGTAATGATCAGCAAAAACTTAACCATATCAAATTTCTGGTAAATCAGGCCCGCGATGAAACCAGAGGTTATTATCATCCGGAAATCGGTTATAATTACCGCCTGACCAATATTGAAGCCGCGCTAGGCCTGGCCCAACTCTCCAGATTGGAAACTTTTTTACAGAAGAAAAGGCGATTCCGTGAAATATATTTTAATGAATTGAGTAGTATTTCTGGAATTGAATTTCAAGCTATGGAAAATGACTGCCAGAGTTCCTGCTGGTTTACGGCTATTAAATTTAAGGAGCGCTCCTCCGCTGATATCCAGCAAAAGTTAAAAGAGAAAGGCGTTCCCAGCCGCCGTAATTTTTATCCGATTACAGAGTTTGCGCCTTACAAATCCTATAAAAGGACTGAGCTGCCCAATACTTATGAACTTTTCGAACATGGGCTATGTCTGCCCGGTTCCACTGTAAATAGCGAGGAAAATATTTCAGAGGTTTGCAGGATTATCAAACAGTTTTTTTAGTATAAATATATTAATAGATTTAAACCTCCTATATAATAATGGTTATGGAAGATAACTTAAGCGTTTGGGAAGGTATTTTTTCGCAAAGACAATGGGGTAAATATCCCGCTGTTCCGCTGATCCGGACCATAGTCAGTTTTTTCCGTGATAAAGACAGAAATAATTCGCGCATACTGGAACTGGGCTCAGGTCCCGGCGCGCATTTGTGGTATCTGGCCAGGGAAGGCTTTAAGGTTTATGGTATAGAAGGATCGCCTTCAGCTGTAAAACAGTCAATAGAACGTTTCACCGAAGAAGGGCTCGCAGCGCGGATAGGGCAGATAATTGCCGGCGATTATTCAAGTATTCCTTTTGAAGACAATTTTTTTGATGCAGTTATTGATATGGAAAGCCTTTATTGTAACTCTTTCACTAAAAGCAGGCAGATCATAGAGCTTGCTTTCCAAAAATTAAAACCTGGGGGACTTTTTTTTAGCCAGACTTTTGCCGACGGCACCTGGGGAATAGAAGGTCAGGAGATAGATTATCACGCTTTTGTTCCTATTGAAGGTCCTATGGCACAAATGGGCTTTACCCGCTATACCACCTATGATGATATAGAAAAACTATATAAGCTGCCACAAAATAAGATTGTTAATATCGAACGTTATGACCGCAACCTGATGAACGGAAAAGCTATTAAAGAATGGGCAATTGAGCTGCATAAGACCTGACATGAATTTACGCAATGATGTTTACTACCAGAGTGAATATACCCGTCTATATGAAAGCGCTGACAATCAAAGATTTGAGTTTTTGTATGAGCGGGGACAGGATTTTTTTCTGAATATCGCCATAAAAAGACCGATTCGAAATATCGGTTCGGTAAGTTTAACTGAGAACTATTATGATCTGGAAACACCTTACGGTTATGGGGGTTTTTTAACGAATACTGCTGATGTGGATTTTATAAACAGTGCGCTTTCGGCATACCGGGAAAAGTGTTTGGCAGAAAGCATTATTGCCGAGTTTATCAGGTTTCATCCTTTTAATGATTTCGCGGTAAAATTTGGCAGCCTGCTGGATTTATGCGCACCGGACAGACATGTGGTCATTGTGGATTTAACTCTAGAAAAAGATATCCGCTGGAGCGGCTATAGTTCCACAGCGCGCAATTTGCTGCGCAGGGCTCAGGAGCAACTTTTCGTTTTACAAAGCACTGATATTGATAAATTCAGACAGATTTATAATCAGACTATGGACCGCAACAAGGCTTCTGATTTTTACTATTTCGATGAAAATTATTATCGGTCTTTAGTGAGCAATAAAAACGTAATTCTGCTGGAAGTAAAACAGGAAGCGACTACAGTGGCCATGGGCTTTTTTATGTTCGGCCAGGAAATAGCGCATTATCATTTGTCTGCTAATACCGAGGATGGTCTGCACCTGAACGCCAATTATCTGATGCTGGATACTGCCTTTGACCTGGGCAAGGAAAAAGGTTGTAGCGTTTTTTTGCTGGGTGGCGGCAGGACCAATGATCCGGCTGATCCTTTACTCAGGTTCAAACAAAAGTTTTCCGGACTGACACGGGATTTTTATCTTGGTGGCAAGGTCTATAATCAACAAAAATATAATGAGTATGTTAATATGTGGAAAGAACAAAATCCGGGGGATGAACGTAAATATTTTTTAAAATACAGATTGGGATCATGTCATCCAGACCGTAGTGGAGGGATCTGAATTTTATTAACACGCAGATTTCTCGACTGCGTTCGAAATGAAGGTTATTAATTAAGGGGTGAGTCATGGTTTTTATTATCGCTGAAGCCGGAGTAAATCATAACGGCAATATCGATCTGGCCAGGAAATTGATTGATGTCGCAGCGCAGGCAGGCGTGGACGCTGTAAAATTTCAAACCTGGAAAACAGAACTGCTGGTAACTCCTGAGGCAGAAATGGCTGATTATCAGGTGCAAAATACAGGACAGCGCAATTCCCAATTTGAAATGTTAAAAAAGCTGGAACTTTCCTATGCTGATTTCAGCGCTTTGAAAAGCTACTGCGACGAACGCGGAGTTATGTTCATGTCTACTCCCGATGAGCTGGAAAGCGCTGATTTTCTGAACTCTTTGCAAAGTATTTTTAAAATCAGTTCCGGGGATTTGACCAATATCATGTTCCTGAGAAAAATTGCTTCCTACAAAAAGGATGTGATTATCTCTACTGGCATGGGCACTATGGAGGTAATAGCCATAGCCCTGGATACGCTGGTTACGGCCGGACTTGATAAACAGCAAATAACTGTTTTGCACGCCAATACCGAATACCCAACACCTATGCAGGACGTAAATCTTCTGGCTATGGTCAGCATCAAAGATACATTAGGGGTAAAAGCAGGATATTCAGACCATACTCTGGGCATAGAAGTACCTATTGCCGCGGCTGCCCTGGGAGCAGCGGTCATAGAAAAACATTTCACTCTATCCAGGACCATGGAGGGGCCGGACCATAAAGCTTCTCTTGAGCCCCAGGAATTGCAAGCCATGGTAAAGGCAATCCGTAATATCGAAATGGCGCTGGGTGACGGGCAGAAAAAAGTTTCGGCTTCGGAAATGAAGAATGTAGCCATTGCCCGCAAAAGTATTGTAGCCGGACAGGAGATAAAGGCCGGCGAAATTTATACAGCGCAAAATTTAACAATTAAAAGGCCCGGAACAGGTATCAGCCCTCTGCAATGGGACAAGGTTATAGGCCAAATTGCACGGAAAGAATATCATAAGGATGAGATGATCGAACTTTAATTTTTATGGGGAAGATACTGTAAAAACATTAAAAATACTATAAGATATACTTAAACTAAATTATTTTGCGTTTTTACTCGACGCAAAATGGAATTGCGGTTAGACGCAGAGATTGGCTACGAAGAGACAGTACTGATAGTACGGCGAGTTGTAGTCGATCGAAAGCAACAACACCGCAAGCCATTTTGCCAAGAGTATAGATAAAAAGGTGGGGATAAATATGCAGATTTATAAAGATAAATGGGAAGAAAGTTATACCAGATATGAGAATCATATTTTTTTCCCCAAAGAAGAAGTAGTAAAATTTTTAAACCGTTTTATCAGAAAAAAAATCGGGCCGAAAGAATTTGCAGACAAACTTGATTTCTCCAAGACCGTCAGGGGGTTAGACCTGGGCTGTGGTATAGGCAGCAACACTTTATTAATGCATGAGTTCGGAATTGAGGCTTATGGAGTAGATATTTCCGCCAAGGCTGTGGAAACAGCGCAGGACCTGGCAAAAAGCCGCGGTATTCCTGAATCGGCTGTGCACTTTCAGGTCGTAGATGGCGTTACTCTTCCTTTTGCCGATAATTATTTTGATGTACTTGTCTGCGATTCGGTTCTGGACAGCATGAGTTTTGAAATCGCCCTGCAAAACATGAGGGAAATAAATCGCATTACCAGCCGGTTTGCTTTTTTTACGCTTATCAGCGGCGATGATTCAGAGCATTACCGGGAGTTTGCCCAGGAAGAGATTGTTGAAACCACCCATGAGCAGGGCACAGTGCAATGTTATTACAATTTTTCGAAGATCCGGGATTTGGTTAAAGCATCAGCCTTTCAGATTAAGTGGTGCCACCTGATAAAAGATATTTCTGTTCTGGATAAAAATGTCAGCAGCAGGTATTTTGTAGTTTTAGAAAAACCGCGAACATAGGCATGCAGACTTTTCTGGTAACCGGTTGCACAGGATTTTTAGGAAGCAGACTGGTCAGCAAATTGCTGGAACAAGGCCAAAAAGTGCTGGGAATAGCCCGCAAACCAAAAGGTTTTTTGACTGACGCGGACTTGAGCAATCCTGAATTTTCATTTTATCAGCTTGATCTGGGACAAGGCCTTGAGATAATAAACCAGCAGGTGGATGGTGTTTTTCATCTGGCTTCGTTACAGCCTTCAGTTGCCTATAGTTTTAATGATTATTATCAGGGCAATGTTTCATCAACCCTTAAAGTTTTGGAATTTTGCAAACAAAAAAATGTGCCTTTTCTGGCTTACACTTCCACCACTTCAGTAGTCGATAAAATAGCACCGGGCCAGATAATGAACGAAGGTTCTGCCTGCGTTCCTGCTTCCTATTACGGAATAACCAAATATATGGCTGAAAGGCTGATTGAAACTGAACTGCAAAATACCGCGACCAAAGGTATTTTAGTCCGTTTCCCTTCACTTTTCGGAAAAAATCATGATGGAGGCCTGATTTATACTTATTACCGGGCTGCTCTGGAAAACAAAAATTTGGAAATATATGGGGAGGGTAAAAGGCTTAGAAATTTACTGTACATTGAGCCTGCAGTGCAGGTATTATTAAATATTATTACCGAACAAAATAATCTTGGAGCGTTTGAGATTTTTATGGCTGGAAGTAAAAATTCATCAAGCATGCTGGATATTGCCAGAAATATTTATTATAAAATGAATTGCCAGGGAGCGCTTATCCCTGTAGACAAAAAAACATCCCCAGATGTCGATATTTTACTGGATATTTCCAAAGCGGAAGCACAACTGAAATTTCAGCCGTTAACCATAGAAGAAGGTATTGATGCTTATTTGCGGGAGATGAATCATGGTTTATAATTTGGCTTTCCCTTATTTTCCTGAAGAAGACATTGAAGAAATATTAGTAAAATTCAGGTTTATTCTTTCCGGTCAGGGTATGCTCACCATGGGTGAAAATGTAAAAAGTTTCGAGAAAGAGTTCGCGCAGGCAACAGGTGTTAAACACGCTGTTGTAACCAATTCCTGTACCTCGGCATTGGAAATTTCGCTCAGAGCGATCGGGGTTGGGCCGGGAGACGAAGTAATTGTTCCGGTACAAACCTTTATCGCTACCGGTTCGTGTGTTGCCATCATTAATCAGGCAAGGGTAATTTTTTGCGAAGTAGATAATAATTTTTTACTGGATTTTGAGGACCTCAAAAATAAAATATCAGCTAAAACCAAAGCAGTGATCATAGTTCATTTCGCCGGGCTGATTCATCCTGATATTATGCAGATCAGGGAATATCTGCGCAGCAAAAATATTATTCTGATAGAAGACGCAGCGCATGCCCACGGCGCGAAAATAGGAGATAACTGTTCCGGTAATATCGGTGATTTCGGCTGTTTTTCTTTTTATTCCACCAAGATTATGACCACTGGTGAAGGTGGCATGCTCACAACCAATGATGACAAATTAGCCTTGCTGACCAGCAGTATGAGGAACAGAGGACTGGATGTGGAGGCCGGGCATGAGATTTTCCTAAACATTGGAAGCAATCGCAGAATGTCTGAAATGCAAGCCATACTCGGTCTGTATCAGCTGAAAAGGCTGGAGGAATTTGTAGCCCAGCGAAACAAAGTAGCTCAAATTTTCCGTGAGGTCTTAAAACCTTTGGAACAGGAAGGTGTCCTGGGTTTTCAGTATTATCCGGAAACCATCCGGCACGCTTACTGGAGATTTGTGGTTTTTCTCAAATCATCGGGCTTGGACAGGGAAACCCTGCGCACTAAATTGCTGGAAAAAGGTATAAAAATAGATTTTCCCTACGACCCTCTGCTGCATTTACAGCCTGTATTTAAAAATCTTTATGGGATTACCGAAGGTTTTTTACCGCGCAGTGAAGCTTTGGCTAAAACACATTTTTGTTTGCCCATGCACGCGCTGATCAAAGCAATTGATGCACAATATATAGCGGAAGAATTAATTAAGGCAATCAAACAATGATCAGCATTCATCAGTCGCAATTTCTTCCCTGGGTACCGTATTTTTATAAAATTATAAAGAGCGATGTTTTTGTGGTCCTGGACCATGTGCAGTATCAAAAAAACGGAGTGCAAAACCGCAATATGATAAAAACCTCCCAGGGCGGCCAATGGATCACTTTGCCAGTAAGTGTCAAGCTGGGTATGGCCATAAATGAGGTGGAAATAGCCGGACCAAATGTTTACGAAAAGCTTATAAAAACGCTGGATATGAACTATCACAAAAGCCTTAATTTTAACGAAGTGTTTCCCGGACTCGAACCTGTTTTAAAGAAAAATGTCAGAAACCTGCACGAAATAAACAAACTGTTAATCAAAGAAGTTTTTTCTTTATTAAGCATACAAGTGCCGATGGTTGAGTCGTCCACCATGGAATTGCAATGTGCCAAAGATGACCTGGTTATTGAAATAATTAAAAAACAGGGAGATACTGAATACCTCAGCGGCAAAGGAGCGCTGGATTATATGGACCTGGAAAAGTTCAAAAAAGCGGGGATAAAAGTTTTTGTTTATAAATTTAACTATGTCCCTTATTCTCAGCTCTGGGATAAACAGGGGTTTATAGCGGATTTATCTATTATCGATTTGTTATTTAATGATTGTACAAACGCGAATAATTACATAAATGCTAATGGCAGTCTGGAAAGAGTTATATAAATGAGCAAAAAGAAAGTACTGGCAGTAACAGGTATCCGTTCCGAATATGATATTATTTATCCGGTTTTAAAGACGCTTCGTGACCATGATGAATTCAGCGTAAAGGTTGCGGTCTGCGGTGCCCATCTTTCCACCTGGCATGGGAAAACAGTTGATACTATTATTCAGGACGGTTTTGAGATTGCCGACAGGATCGACAGCCTTTTCGTTACTGATCGTCTGACCCAGCGCGCCAAAGCTGTAGGCCTTTTGGTCGGAGGGTTGTCACAAACTGTGGAGCGTGAAAATCCTGATTTTATTTATGTGGATGGTGACCGCGAGGAAAGCCTGGCCGCAGCCATTGTGGGTAATTATCAGCAAAAACTTGTAGTGCACGCGGGCGGAGGCGATACGGTTTACGGCAATGCCGATGATCCTGTGCGTTTTGCTGTATCCAAGCTGGCGCATATACATTTACCCATTATTCAGCAGTATGCTGATAATATTAAAAATATCGGAGAGGAACAGTTCCGCATTTTTACAGTGGGTAATCCCGCACTGGATAATATTCGGCAGGTTCCTCTGATTGCTGAGGAAGTTGTACGTGATTTTCTTCAATTTGATATTCAGCCCGGAAAATACTTGGTAATTCTCAAACATCCGCTTTCTTCGGAAAAAGAATCCAGCGCCTATCAGATGAAAATTGCACTGGAAATCTGTGCAGAATTTTGCGCAAAACATGACATGAAAGCTGTGGGAATATACCCGAATACCGATCCTGGCGCCGGCGAGATGGTGCGAATGATTGACCAATATCAGGAGTCGGCATCAATAAAATTTTTTAAAACTTTGCCCCGTCATATTTTTATTAATGTACTGCGACAGGCCAGGTGCCTGGTGGGTAATTCCAGCATGGGGCTGGTGGAAGCCCCGTTCTATAAACTGCCTGTGGTAAATATAGGACACAGGCAACTGGGGCGTATCAATGCAGGCAATGTGGAATTTGTCGAATACAATAAGGAGCAGATCGTACAGGCTATAGAAAAAGCCTGTTTTGACCAGACTTACAGGGAATCCTTAAAAGATATTCAATATTATTTTGGCGACGGTCATACCGCTGAAAAAATAAAAGATGTATTATTATCAGTAAATCAGGACGATAAAAACTGGTATATAAAGAGGAAGTTATGTTAGAAAAAATTTTGGTGATTTCTCCGCACCCTGATGACGAGACTCTCGGCGCTGGTGGCACACTGCTCAGGTTCAAACAGACTGGCGCTAAGATTTTTTGGCTGAATATAACGGATATGCTGGAAGAATACGGTTATAAAAATGAAGAGATAGTGACCTGGGACGCGACAATCAACGCAGTGGCGGCTCAATATCAGGTTGAGAAATTTTTCAATCTGCGTTTGAAGCCTGCAGGACTGGATGTCTTTCCCCGGTCGCAGCTGGTAGAAAAAATATCACAGGTATTCAGGGAAGTAGAGCCTGACACAATAATTCTGCCTTTTGAAAATGATGTGCATACGGATCATAAAATTGTTTTTGAGGCGGTCCTGGCTTGCACCAAAACTTTCCGTTTCCCGTTTATTAAAAGAGTAATGGCCATGGAAATTTTGTCCGAGACGGATTACGCGGTGTTTAATCAGGCTTTTTCGCCCAATGTCTGGATAGATATAACGCCGTTTATGGAAAAAAAGCTGGAAATTGTAAATTTATATAAAACTGAAATTTCGTCTCATCCTTTTCCCAGAAGTGAGACCAATATCAGAAGTCTGGCGCTACTGCGGGGCAGTCAGTCAGATGTCACTTACGCGGAAAGTTTTTTGCTGATTAAAGAAATTATCAGTCAATGAAAGTTAAAGTCTAATATGTTCGGCGGAGAATATGCTTTAAAACAGGGGAATGAATACAGCTATTTAACAGATTCGGGAAGGTCATCATTAAGACTGATTTTACGCAGCGGTTTCAAAGATAAAAAGTTTCTGGTACCTGATTTTATCTGCCCTACAATAATTGAAGTGCTTAATCAGGAAAATGTCGCCTATGATTTTTATAATGTAGGAACCGATTTGACCATAAACCTGTCCAGCATCCGGAATAAAGATTTTGATGCCATTTATGTAATTCATTATTTTGGAAACAAACATACAAACCTGGAACAGATAAATCTTGATAATAAATTTTTTATTGCCGACCATGTTTTTTCACCACATTTTGAGAAACCGAAAAACTTAACTGACTGGATCGGATTTAACAGTTTGAGAAAAATTTCCTGTATCGCGGATGGCAGCCTGCTTCGCTCTACAGTTTCTCTCAATGATTCGCTTATCAATAAAACAGAAGCTCCTTTTGTTGGCCTGAAATATGAAGCGAAAAACGCCAAGTTTGAGATGCTGCAAAATCAGGACTTTTCTCAGGACCAGGAGGTTTTTAAGCTGTCTCAGGAAGCTGAAGATGCTTTAAACCGTCAAACCGAGATTTATCAGATTTCTTCCAGAAGCCTGTCTCTTACATATCAGTTTTTTAAAAATTTAAACGAAGAAGAAAAAATTCGCGCAGAAAATTATTCCGAACTGGAGAAAATTTTGACTCTTAAATGCACTGGAGCAGACACTGATTTTTATAGCTTCTTCAACTTAAAGGTAAATAAAAGAGATGAGTTGAGAAAATGGTTGTTTGACAGGCAAATATATCTTCCGGTTTTTTGGCCCGGAGTACCGGGGTTGACGCATGAACTTTTTCCGAGCATTATATCTATACCTATAGATTCCAGATATAATATAAATGATATGCGCAGGGTAGCTGAAAGTATCCTGGAATTTTATAAATAAATTTGCTCGGTATGCTGTAATTAAGAGGGGACATGGATGGATAAAGAAGTAAATCTGGACAACTATCTGATTAATGAAAATGCCCATATAAAAGAAGCCTTAAAAAAAATTGATCTGGGGATAACCAGAGTACTGCTGGTTGTTG